>CAZWGY010000187.1:0-4342 GCA_964633575.1 uncultured Desulfobacteraceae bacterium | reverse complement strand
AACCCTAACCGGCCCCTAACCCGATCCTCACAAAACCGGCGTAAAAACCGGATCGGGCTGCTCGCGGGAACGGCGGCCGGTATTCAAGCGAGATCAGGAGAGCTCAGCGACCATGGCGTCCATCCGAGTGGAAGGGGTTTACAAGCGGTTCGGCGAAGTCACGGTGATCAACGGCGTCGATCTCCGGATCGATGACGGGGAGCTGGTGGTTTTCGTCGGCCCGTCCGGATGCGGCAAGACCACCCTTCTCCGGCTCATTTCGGGCCTGGAATCCCTGAGCGACGGCAATGTTTACATCGGCGACCAGTTGGTCAACGACGTGCCGCCCCGGGACCGGAACATCGCCATGGTTTTCCAGAACTACGCCCTTTACCCTCACATGACGGTGGCCCGGAACATCGATTTCGGCCTCCGGCTCCGGCGGATTCCCAAGGCGGAGCGCGAGGCGGCGGTGGCTCGGGTGGCGGAGATGCTCGGGATCTCCGACTTCCTGGACCGTCGGCCCCGGGAGCTCTCCGGGGGCCAGCGCCAGCGGGTGGCCATGGGCCGCTGCATTGTCCGGGACCCGGCCGTTTTCCTCATGGACGAGCCGCTCTCCAACCTCGACGCCAAGCTCCGGAACCACATGCGGGTGGAGATCAAGCAGCTCCAGCGGGATCTGGGCAAGACCATGATCTACGTGACCCACGATCAGGTGGAAGCCATGACCCTGGCCGACCGGATCGTGGTCCTGGAAAACGGCTTTGTCTCCCAGCTCGGCACCCCGGACGCCCTCTACGCCCAGCCGGCCAACACTTTCGTGGCCGGCTTCATCGGGACCCCGGCCATGAATTTTATCCCCGCCCGGCTGTCGGACCGGCGGACCCTGGGTCTTCCCGGCTCGGTGGAGATGCCGTTGGACCCCGACCGGGCCGCCGCCGTTCCCGACGGCGTCTCGGATGTGATTATCGGAATACGGCCGGAGCACATCCGGTTGGCACCGGCCCGAAACGGGGGGGCGGCCTGGGATGCCGAGGTGGCTCTCTGCGAGCCGCTGGGGGGGGAGTCCCTCCTTCACGTGACCCTCGGCGAGGAACGGCTCCGGATGAAAGTCACCCGAGCCGAAACCGCGGCCGAGGGTGATCGGTGCCGGGTGGGCTTTTCCCCGGCGGATGTCCACATCTTCGACGGCGGGACCGGGATTTGCCTGAGCCCCGCCAATCATGCGTCCCACTAACTGTAAACGTCTGGAGGAGAACATGAAACGACTGCTCGGTGTACTGGTTTGCGCGGCCATGTTGTTTGGCGGGCCGATCCCCGCCTCGGCCGAAAAGGTCAGCATCAGCTTCTGGCACGCCTTTGGCGGCGGCCGGACCGCCTTTATCCAACGGATGGTGGACGACTTCAATTACACTCACCCCAACATCGAGGTCCAGGTGGAGTACAAGGGTTCCTATCGAGACACCCTGAACGCCTCGCTCCTGGCCGCCAAGCAGGGCAGCGCCCCTCACATCGTCCAGTATTTCGAGGTGGGCAGCCAGTTCGCCCTGGACAGCGGGATATTCGTGCCCTTCGAGGATTACGTCAAGCCGGACGACTACGCCATGCTCGACGACTTCATCGCGCCGGTGGCCAACTATTACAAAATCGGCGGGAAGTTCAACTCCATCCCCTGGAACTCATCCAACCCGGTCCTCTATTACAACAAGACCCTGTTTAAAAAAGCGGGCCTCGACCCCGAAAAGCCTCCCAGAACATACGGCGAAGTGATGGCGGCCTGTGAAAAGATCGTCTCTTCGGGAGCCGCGCCAAAGGGAATTACCTGGCCGCTCCACACCTGGTTTGTCGAGCAATGGGTCTGTATGCAGGGCGAGCTTCTCGCCAACAATGAAAACGGCCGGGCCGCCCGGGCCACCGACGTCTTCGTGGACAGCGAGGCCATGAAGCGGATCATGACCTGGCACAAGGAGCTCTACGACAAGGGCTATTACGCCTATTCCGGCAAGCCCGAGGACTGGGACGGGGCCAACCAGATTTTCATCACCCAGCAGGCTCCCATGCTGATCACCTCGACGTCGGATGTCACCTTCCATCAGAACGCCGCCGCCGAGAACGGCTACGAGCTGGGGACCGGGTTCATCCCGGCTCCGGACGGAATCGAGCGCAACGGCGTGGTGATCGGCGGCGCGAGCCTCTGGATGACCAAGGGGCATCCGGCCGAAGAGCTGGACGCGGCCAAGACATTCCTTCTCTGGTTTACCAACACCGAAAACATGGTGAGATGGCACAAGGGAACCGGCTACTTCCCGGTCCGGAAGAGCGCCGTGGACGTGGTGGAAGTCCAGCAGTGGTTCAAGAAGAACCCGGCCTACCGGGCCGCCTTTGACCAACTGCTTCAGACAAAGGTCAACCGGGCCTCCCAGGGGGCTCTCATCGGTCCGTTCGCGGAGCTCCGGACCATCATCTCCGACGCGGTTCAGAAGATTTTCGCCGGAACCCCGGTGGATCAGGTCTTAGCCGACGCTGACAAGCGCGCCGACAAGGCCCTGGCCGATTACAACAGCTCAGTGAAATAGCCGGCTCCCGCCGGCCTTCCGGGGCGGGGCCAATTCGGCCCCGCCCCTTATCCGAAGCCCGCGCATAATGGAAACCCGACCGCCTTTCGCCCGACACGGCAAGACCGCGTTTTTCCTCTTGCTGCCGACCCTGACCGTCCTGACGGTCTTTCTCTATTATCCCACCATCCAGACCTTTGTCCTCTCCTTCTACCGGGTGGCTTTTCTGGGGTTGAGCAAGCAGTTCGTGGGGATCGAAAACTACGTCGCCATTTTCACCGAACCCCACTACCGCCGGGTGTTTTTCAACACCCTCATTTTCGTGGTGGCCACGGTTTTCTCCTGCATGGCCATTGGGCTCTCGCTGTCGCTTCTGGCCAATCAGAAAGTTCGGGGCTGGCGGATCTACCGGATTTTACTGATCTGGCCCTATGCCCTGCCCCCGGCGGTGGCCGGCGTGGTCTTCCTTTTTCTGTTCAGCGCCCAGGCCGGGATCGTCAACTACTTCCTGACGCTCCTGTTCGGGTTCAAGGCCAACTGGCTCGCCGAGCCGGAGCTGGCCATGTCGGTGGTGGTGCTGGCGGCGGTCTGGAAGAACCTCGGGTACAACGTCGTCTTCTACCTGGCGGCGCTCCAGAACCTCCCCGGCGACGTCCTCGAAGCCTCTCTCATCGACGGAGCCACGCCCTGGCAGCGGTTCTGGCGGGTTACCTTTCCGCTCCTGTCGCCCATGACCTTCTTTCTCCTGGTGGTCAACACCATCTACGCCTTTTTCGACGTCTTTCCTTTTGTGGATCTTCTGACCAAGGGCGGGCCGGCCGACGGAACCATGGTAATCATCTACAGCCTCTACCGGGACGGGTTCGAGTTCTTCAAGACCGGCCTGGCGGCGGCCCAGTCGGTGGTTCTCTTCGTGGTGGTGGTGGGGCTGACCCTGGTGAAATTCAAAACTTATGGCAAAACAGTCCACTACGGCGCTTAATCCATGCCCACGGTAAAGTCCCTCATCGTTCATATCCTCCTGGCGACGGCCGCGTTTGTCATTGCGGCCCCGATCATCCTGGCCTTTATCTTCTCCACCCAGACCCCGGCCCAGATCTTCCGCTACCCGCCTCAATTCGGCTTCGGCACGGCCATCGTGGAGAATTACATCACCGCCTGGAGCGACTATCACCTGGGCCGGTACATGCTCAACTCGTTTTTCATCGCCATCGCCGTGACCGTCGGCAAGACCATCTTGTCCTTTTCCGCGGCCATGACCCTCGTCTTTTTCCGGTTCCCGCTCAAAAACGGGGTCTTCGCGTTTATCCTCCTGACCCTGATGATGCCCACGGAGATCATGATCGTCTCCCTGTTCGAGCTGGTCACCGGGCTGGGCTGGTCCAACTCTTACGCCGCCCTCATCGTCCCATTCCTGGCGTCGGCCACCGGGACCTTTCTGTTCCGCCAGCATTTTCTCCAGATCCCCTCCTCCATCGTTGACGCGGCGGTCATCGACGGGGCCGGGCCGTTCCGGTTTTCCTGGAGCATCCTCTTACCCATGTCCATGAACGTGGTGGCGGCCCTGGCGGTGATCGAGTTCGTTTACATGTGGAACCAGTATCTCTGGCCGCTGATCATCGTCCGGGACAGCAGCCGGCAGGTGGTCCAGGTGGGCCTCCGGATGATGAGCGCCGGACAGGACGCCACCAACTGGGGAATCGTCATGGCCGGCGCCATCATCACCCTCATCCCCGCCCTTCTCGTCTTTTTCCTGCTCCAGGAGCAGTTCAGCCGAGGGTTTGCGTTGAGTCAGGAGAAATAGGGGG
>CAZWGY010000186.1:0-8629 GCA_964633575.1 uncultured Desulfobacteraceae bacterium | reverse complement strand
ATTGCCTGCTTTGATAGACGCGGGTTTATGGGAATAAGCGATGCTGATGGCTTGTATGGCGCAGGATGAGGGAGAAGAATCGGCAAAAAGTCTTGATGGATGCCGAATTGTTGTTGACAACTTGAAACACCTACTATATGAGCGAGGAAAAGATTTGGCAGGGGCATCTTGAGGTGAAACCCAGAAACGAAAGGGGGAAGGCATGAGTAACATGACCAAGGCGGAGTTAATCGAGAAGATGGCGGAAGATGCGGGGATTACGAAGGTTCAGGCGAGTAATGCCTTGAAATCCTTCACGGAAAACGTCACCGCGACTCTGAAGAAGAAGGACGGAAAGGTGACCCTGGTGGGATTCGGGACCTTTTCGAAGATGCGCCGGAAAGCGAGAAAGGGTCGCAATCCCCGGACCGGCGAGCCCATCAAGATCAAGGCCACCAACGTGGTCAAATTCAAACCGGGCAAAAATCTTCGGGACGCCGTCTAACGTTGCCCGCCTGATTCAGGCCGAAAAACCGGAGGCGATTTATTTGGGGCCGGGCAAATAAATCGCCTTTTGGGACCTCTTAGTGGGTGATCTCGAAAGCCGTGAGGTCGCCGGCCGGGGATTCCCATTCCACGTCCACCCGATCCACGCGGGCCTGGGGAGAGCCTTGTTTGGACCATTCGAGCATCTCGGCCACTTTCTGCTCATCTCCCTCGTAAACCGCCTCAACGGTTCCGTCTTGGCGGTTCCGGACCCAGCCGGCAATGCCGCCGATCCGTTGGGCGGCCTTCTGAGTCTCCATCCGAAAAAACACTCCTTGTACCCGGCCGCTGATGATCACGTGGGCTCTGACTGGCTTCGACATGATAACACCTCACTTGAGCAATCGGATTAGGGTTTCCTCGTCGATGACCGTCACCCCCAACTCCTCTGCTTTTTTAAGCTTGCTTCCGGGGGAGTCCCCGGCCACCAGATAATCGGTTTTCCGGCTCACCGAGCCGGTGACCCGGCCGCCGGCCGCTTCGATTTTCGCCCTGGCCTCGGCCCGGGTCATGGATGTCAGGGCTCCGGTGAGGACCAGCGTCTTCCCGGCCAGGCCCGGTTCCGTCTTCCCCTCCGCCGATGCCGCGGGGGCAATGATCCGGACCCCGGCCGCCCGGAGGTCATCGATCAGGCGGCGGTTTTCCGGCTCCCTGAAAAATGCTTCGACACTGCCGGCGATCTCCGGCCCGATCCCATCGATAGCCGCCAGCTCGTCGGCCGTCCGGTCGCCAATCGCCTCGACGGACCCGTATCGGTCCGCCAGAAGCCGGGCGACGGTTTCACCCACATGGCGAATCCCCAGGGCGTGGAGAAACCGATCCAGGGGGATTTCCTTCCGGTGCTCGATGGCCTCGATCAGGTTGGCCGCCGATTTTTCCCCCATCCGCTCCAGGCTCGCCAGGTCCGACGGGTCCAGCCGGTAGATGTCGGCGATGGTCCGGACCCGGCCGGTGTCCACGAGCTGCTCCACCAGCCGCTCCCCGAGCCCGTCGATATCGACGGCCCGCCGGGATGCGAAATGCCGCAGCCGGGCCTTGATCTGAGCCGGGCAGGCGGCGTTGGGGCAGCGGAGAACCGCCTCGTCGGCCTCCTTGGTGGCCGCCGTCCCGCAGACCGGGCAATGGTCCGGCATGACAAAGGGCGACTCCTCGCCGGTGCGCCGGGAGACGATGACCTTGACCACCTCGGGGATCACGTCCCCGGCCCGCTGGATCAAGACATGATCCCCAACCCGGACGTCTTTCCGCCGGATCTCGTCCGCGTTGTGGAGGGTGGCCCGGCTGACGGTCACCCCACCTACATTGACCGGTTCCAGCAGAGCCACCGGGGTCAGGGCTCCGGTCCGGCCCACCTGAACATCGATGGCCCGGACCCGGGTGGTCTCCTGAGTGGCCGCGAATTTCATGGCAATGGCCCATCGGGGGCTCCGGGAGCGGCTTCCCAGGGCTTCCTGCCAGGTTCGGCGGTCCACCTTGGCCACCACCCCGTCGATCTCGTAAGGCAGTTGGTGGCGGATTTCCGACAACGAGTTGACGTGGCCCAGCACCTCGTCAATGGTCACCTTCGTCCGGATATGCGAATTGATCCGAAGCCCCATCCGGCGGAGCGCTTCGAGGGTCTCCGCGTGGGAGTCCGGCGGACCCATTGGCCCGGTCCAGACGCCGATGCCGTAAAAGAAGATCTCCAGGGGCCGGCCGGCCGTCACCGATGAGTCGAGCTGGCGCAGGGAGCCGGCCGCCGCGTTCCGAGGGTTGGCAAAGGGCGATTCATTGGCGTCGAGCCGACGTTCGTTGAGGGCTTTGAACGCATCCCGGTTCATGAAGACTTCACCCCGGACCTCCAACCGGTCCGGCGGCGGAGTTTCGTCCCGGCTCTGGAGCACCAGGGGCACCGACCGGATGGTCCGGACGTTGTCGGTGATCACCTCGCCTTCGACCCCGTCTCCTCGGGTGAGGGCCAGAATCAGGCGTCCGGCGTCGTAAACCAGCTCCACGGCCACCCCGTCCAGTTTGGGCTCGGCGGTATAGGCCACCGGCTCGTCCGTGCCGAGTCGTCTTCGGACCCGGGCGTCGAACTCCCGGAGCTCGGCCTCGGAAAAGGCGTTGTCGAGGCTCTGCATGGGGACCGTGTGCCGGGCGGTCTCGAACTGGGTCAGGGGCGGCGCCCCCACCCGAGCAGTGGGCGAATCCGCCGTCCGGAGAGAGGGCCAGGCCGTCTCCAGGTCGATCAGCTCCCGCATGAGCCGGTCATATTCAGCGTCGGAGACTTCCGGGTCGTCTAAAACATGGTACCGGTAATCGTGGTGGTTGATGGCGTCGCGAAGGTCCGCCGCCCGGCGGACGATATCCGGGGGGGGCGAGTCGCCCGCCGAATTCAGGGGCGTTGTTGACATATCCCGTCGATCACTCCCACGGCCGCATCCCGACTCTGGGCGTAGCGGTCGTCCTTGAATCCCGGTTTCCAGGTCAGCCCGGACAGCTCGTCGGAAACCACCAGAAGCCCGCCCACTCGAACCCCCCGAAAGGCGCCCACCGTGAACAAGGCCGAGATCTCCATCTCCACCCCCAAGACCCCCCGGGCCTGGTGCCGCCGGACCTGTTCCCGGGTTTCCCGATAGACGGCGTCGGTGGTCCAGACAAGCCCCTCGTGAAACGAGCGTCCACCCCGCCGGAGCCCCTCCCGGATTCGATCGACAAGATCGTTGTCGGGCCGGGACAGGTCAATCGGGCCGGCGTAGTGGGGAGAGGTCCCTTCATCCACCACCGATCCCGTGGGGAGAATCAGGTCCCCCACCCGGACTTCGGAGGAGATCGCGCCGCAGGAGCCGAAGTAGATGATCTCTTCGGCGCCCCAGGAAATGAGCGCCTCCAGCACGAGGGTGGCATAGGGGGCCCCGATCATCGGCCCGGCCACCGAAACTCCCGGCCGGAGCCGGCTTCGGGCGAAGACCTGGCTGATCATCAGCGTCGTGTGGCCGTCGGTGAGAAAGCCCATCCGCCGGCGGAGCCGGTGGAGGTCCGCCGGGGCGCTCACCAGGACCGCGACGGGCCCGACGTCGGGGGCCTTTTTGCCCTTGGTCGGGCGGATGATGGCATCGTCATCGCGCATGGCTATCCGGGCATCCTCGGGCTACTGGGGCGAAACCGCCCCCTCCATGAAGTCCTTGACCTCGTCGATGATTTCGTGAAACCAGAGAAGGTCTTCCATGGACAGGCGCCCCGCTCGCCGCTGGCTTTCGGTGCCGTCCTTCCGGGTGAAAACCCGGGGGCCGATCTGAACCTTGGGCTCGCCATCGCCATAACGGTTGACGGACACGACCAGGCCGGTGTCCTTGGAAGTCCATTTTTCGAGTACCTTGTCCTTTTCCGGGTCAAATCCCGCCATTGTTTACTCCCTTAAAATGGTGACCGGGGGCGCAAGCCCCCGGATTATCGGTTAATTCAAAGTCGGTCAGGATCATCGTTCAGGCCGGTCAAGCTCGCCGGCCTCGCCCAACCCCGCCCCTGAAGGAGAGGGGAGTTTAGACCTCCGAGGTTTTGGAAACCACGGATATCTCTATCGGCGCCTGGGAGCGCGGGCGTCCCGCCCGCATGTTGTAGGGGCGGACCCGCGTGTCCGCCCGTTATGGGCAACCTCATGGTGAGACCTCCGAGGTTTTGGAAACCTCGGAGGTCTGCTTGCTGGAAACCTCGGAGGTCTTCAAGCCATTCCCCCCATTCCCTTTGCCGCTCCCCGGCATTGGAGGAATGTAGGGGCAGGCCCCCGTGCCTGCCCTGGCCGGGACCCATGACCCATAACCCATAACCTATGACCTACTATGAGCACGCACACCGATCCCGATCCCGATCCCGATCCCGATCCCGATAGCGATTTCGATGGCCCATGACCTATAGCCTATAACCTATAACCCATTACCCATTACCCATAACCCATTACCCAATCATCAAGTTGAGATCTTGGAAAAATCGGCGAAGCCGTCGAAAAGCGTGGCCACGGTCTGCAAAAGCGCCAGGCGATTCTGGCGGATGGCCGGGTCGTCGGCCATGACCAACACGCCGTCGAAAAAGGCGTCCACCGGGGCGCGGAGCGAGGCGATGTCCATGAGCGCCTGGTCGTAGAGCCCCTTTTCGAGGTCCTCGGCCACCTGACTCCGGACTCGTCGATAGGCGGCCAGAAGGGCGGATTCGCTGTCGTGCTCGAAGAGCGATTCGTCCACCGTTTTCGTCACCTCGGTGTCGGCTTTCTTGATGATGTTGACCACCCGCTTGAACCCGACCGCCAGTTGGTCGAAGTCGGGGGCGGCCTTGAGCTTTTCCAGGGCCCGGACCCGGTTCCAGACGTCGACGACGTTGTCCGAAGAGACGGACACCGCGGCCGCCACCACGTCCCGGGAGAAGCCCTCCTCAACCAGCATCCCCACCATCCGGTTGGCGAGAAAGCCGGCGACATCCGACACGGTCTCCTCGACGGGCCGGGCCGCCAGCTCGGCAAAGCGCTCGGCCGACGTCCGGATCAGGTTGGTCAGCGAGCAGGTGAGCCCCTGGTTGGCAATGATCTGAAGCAGCCCGATTCCCTGGCGCCGCAGGGCATAGGGGTCGGCCGCCCCGGTGGGACGGAGATCGACGCTGAAGCAGCCGCAGATCGAGTCGATCTTGTCGGCGATGGCCAGGATCGCGCCGGTGAGGGTCTCCGGCAGGGGGCCGCCCGAATAGGTGGGGCGGTAGTGTTCCTCGATGGCGACCGGGACATTCCGGGGCTCCTGAGCGATGACCGCATAGACCCGGCCCATAACCCCCTGGAGCTTGGGAAATTCCACCACGACATTGCTGACCAGATCGGTTTTGCACAAGCTGGCGGCCCGGTCGACGTCGGCCTTGAGAACGTCGTCGCCACCCGTCGCCAGGACCAGGGCCTCGGCCACCTGCCTTACCCGGAGGACCTTGTCGTACATGGAGCCGAGAGCGGCCTGGAACATCACGCCCCGGAGCCGCTCCAGCCGCTCCTCGGCCGAAATCTCCAGGTCCGTGCGGTAGAAGAACTGGGCATCGGCCAGGCGGGCCCGGATGACCCGCTCATGGCCTCTTGCCACCAGCGTCATGTCCCGGGCCCGGGTGTTGTTCACCGAGATAAACCAGGGCATGAGCCGGTCATCGGCGTCGATTACCGCGAAGTATTTCTGGTGTTCCCGCATGGCGGTGATCAGGACCTCGGGGGGCAGTTCGAGAAAGACGTCGTCGAACCGACCGGCCACCACGGCGGGATACTCCACCAGGTTGGTGTTGATGTCCAGAAGCTCGGGGTCGTCCAGGACCCGTCCCCCGGCCGCCTCGGCCACCCGGGTGATCTCGGTTTCAATAAGGTGCCGTCGCTCCTCGAAGTCCGCGATTACATAAGCATCCCGGAGCTTGTCGGCGTAAGTTTCGGGGCCGTCGAGCCGGATGGGGTCCGGGGCCATGAATCGATGGCCGGCCACGTAGCGGTCACTCTGGACGTTGCCCAGCGTCAGGGGGATCACCGTCTCGCCGAACAGGGCGCAGAGGGTGACGATGGGACGGGCGAAGTAGATGGAGAGATCGGCCCACTTCATCGTCTTGGGAAAGGGCGTGGACAGGATCACCTCAGACAACGTCCCGGCCAAAAAATCCACCGTGGACGTACCTTCGTCGGCCCGGTCAGCCACCAGGTAACGGCCCTTGGGGGTTTCCTCCACCCGGACGTCCGAGAGGGCCACGCCGAGCTTTTCGGCGAACTTCCGGGCCGCCACGGTCGGGTTTCCGTCAGGGTCGTAGCCCACCGATGCCGGCGGTCCCACCACCGTCTCAGTGAGCGGGGCCTGTCGTTCAGCAACGCCGTCAATGCGGATGGCCAGCCGGCGAGGGGTCCCGAATACCCGGGTCTCCCCGTGATCAATCCGGGCGTCCGTGAGCCGTTTCTGGACGGTCTGGGAAAGGGCGGCCAGGGCCGGCGCGATGTATCCGGCCGGTATCTCTTCGGTTCCAATTTCAAGCAGTAGGGTCTTCATGGCAGCCTCATCCTATCCTTTCTCCATCAGCGGAAATCCCATGGCCTCCCGCTGGTCCAGATAGCCCCGGGCGCAGCCCCGGGCCAGGTTCCGGATTCGGGTGATGTATCCGGTCCGTTCGGTGACGCTGATGGCGCCCCGGGCATCGAGCAGGTTGAAGGTGTGGGAACACTTCAGACAGTATTCGTAGGCCGGGAGCACCAGGCCTTTGGCCATGATCCGGGTCGATTCGGCTTCAAACTTTGAAAACAGGTCGAGGAGCATCTCCACGTCGGCCGTCTCGAAATTGTAGGTCGAGCCCTCCACCTCCTGCTGATGGTGCATGTGGCCGTAGTTGATCGCATCGTTCCATTTGAGGTCGTAAACGTTGTCGATGCCCTGGAGGTACATGGCGATCCGCTCGAGCCCGTAGGTCAGCTCCACCGACACCGGGGCCAGCTCGATGCTGCCGCAGATCTGAAAGTAGGTGAACTGGGTGA
The DNA here is from genome assembly GCA_964633575.1 of uncultured Desulfobacteraceae bacterium. Lineage (GTDB taxonomy): Bacteria > Desulfobacterota > Desulfobacteria > Desulfobacterales > JAABSP01 > CAYNGG01. The sequence continues at coordinate 1,602 of CAZWGY010000186.1, read as the reverse complement.
TCTCCATTCCGTCGAGCCAGACCTCCCAGCCGAGGCCGGCCGCCCCGAGGGTCGGGGACTCCCAGTCATCTTCAACGAACCGGATGTCGTGCTCCATCGGGTCAATGCCGAGGACCTTCAGGCTTTCCAGGTACTGGTCCTGGACATCCTCCGGGGATGGCTTGAGGATCACCTGATACTGGTAATAATGTTGAAGCCGATTGGGATTTTCCCCGTACCGGCCGTCAGTGGGACGCCGGGACGGCTGGACATAGGCCACGTCCCACGGCTCGGGACCCAGGGCCCGGAGCAGAGTGGTGTGATGGAAGGTGCCGGCCCCCACCTCCATGTCAAAGGGCTGGGCCAGGACGCATCCCCGGTCCGCCCAGAATTGGTTCAGCGATTGGATGACGTCTTGAAAGTGCATCAGCATGTTCCTGTCATAAGGTTTGAGGTCATCGGTAATGGCCCGGGCCCGAAGGCGATGGGGCTTTTAGCCCCCAACCGTTACCCCTTCGGCGTCGATGGCGACGGGGAGCAGGGTCGCGTGTTTCCGGGCGGCGAGCAGATTTTCCCAGACCGGGCGCAAAGCCGTGATCCGGTCCGGCGTTCCGATGGCAAAGAGGCAGCCGCCCCCGCCGGCCCCCGTGAACCGGGCTCCGCAACCGGCCGCCTCGGCGGCCTCCACCAGCCGGGCACCGAGATCGTCGATCACCGCCGGGGTCATCTCCCGGCGGATCGCCGTCTCTTCCCGGATGGCCCGCGCCGCTGCGTCGTAATCGCCGGCCCGAAGGTGGTCGGCGAAAGAGCGGGTGGTCTCGATGATCCGAACCCACCGGCTCCGGTGTCGTCCCGAAATGAAGTCCCGGACCCATTGCCCGTTGATGTCCCGGCTTTCGTGGGGGACGCCGCCGTAGGCCAACAGAAGCCGGTCGGTGAGCTCCGGGAACCGGTCCGGCGACATCAGGGGCTCCCCGTCGGGTTCGTCCGTGTCGAGAGATCCTCCCCAATGCCAGACGTGGACCCCGCCATAAGCAGCGGCCAGTTGGTCCTGGCGGCCACAGGCAACCCCGGCCACGCTCCCCTCGACGGCATGGGCGATCCGGGCAATGGCCGACCGGGGCAGGGGAGTGCCGCTTGCCTTGGTAAGCGCGGCCACCAGAGCCACCGCCGCCACCGACGATCCGCCCAGGGCGGAGCGGGGCGGAGATGCCGAATCGATGTCGATCCGCATCCCGGTCATGCCGAATGTAGCGGCGACGGCAAGGATGAGGCCCATCGGGCCGTCAAAGGGGACCGTCGCCGGATCGGCCGAGACCTGAGAAAACCCCCGGGAGACCACGCTGACCCGTCCGGCTTCACCCCGGCTCACCCGCACCCGGGTCCGCAGGGCGATGGCCATGTTGACGGTCAGGGGGCCGAGGGGACGCAGGGGCATGTAAAACGTGCCGAGATCCAGGGTCCCGCCCACGTCGATCCGGCATGGCGCCGACGCCGTGACCGGGTCGGACTCAAAGCTGTGGTGGCGTCGTTCCGCCATGAAAAAGTAACTCCCCCGCCGAAACGGCATTCTAAACCCACACCTGATAGATTATTTAACGCCGGTTCGTCAACCCTTTTGGT
>CAZWGY010000185.1:3749-8651 GCA_964633575.1 uncultured Desulfobacteraceae bacterium | reverse complement strand
AGGGACACCACGACGCCCGTACTTCAATCGAAAATCCAGAACCACGAATAAACACGAATTCACACTAATTTTTCATTCTAATTCGTGTTATTCGTGTTATTCGTGGTTAAATAAATTCTAAGTTTTTTCGTGTATTTCGTGGTTTAAAACCATTTTCATGCACGGGGGGGTTACGCGGTGGCCGCCCCCACAACCCAACATGGTGGTTTCGCCACCCGGGAGCGCCGCACGCCAAATGGACGATTTCTCCAAAAGCCGACTCGAAGACTGGGTCCGGTTGATCCTGGTCAACTGGGTCTATATCTACTTCGTCATCTTTTACGCCATTGTGGTGGGGGGACTGTCGGGCCTGCTGGTGGTTTATTCGGTCGGGCAAGTTTGGGGCGCGGGGGCGCTATTTCCGCTCGGGTCCCTGGCTCGAGGCACGATCGCGGCGGTGATTGCCGGGATGTTTATCGGCGGAATCCGGATCATCCGCTACGACCCCCGGACGGGGGAATACGGGGTTGACCCGCCGGGCCGGGCGCTCTTCAGGCTGATCCGGCTGGGCGGAACTCAGCTCGGCGGACTGACCCTCCTGGCTCTTGCGGCGGGCTGGATCGGGGGAAGCTGAAGGGCCGGCCCGCCTAGTCCCCGCTTCGGATGACCGACAGCCGCTCGCGGGCCTTGGCGGCGTATTCGCTGTCGGGGTACTTTTCCAGGATCTCCTCGTAGAGCGATTCGGCGTGGTCGAGGGCCTGCTGACGCTCTTCGAGCCGGGCGGTGTCGTAGATCTCCTCGGCCCGGTCGGTACAACCGGCCAGGGTCAGGCTCAGGGCCAGGATCAACGTGAAAAGGATAATGCGCATGGCAGGGGTCGTGGTATTGATCATTTTGCCTCTAAATCCGCGATCATCGATTAAAATCAAAAATCAAAAATCCAAAATCAGATCCGTCCTTCCTCGATTCCGTGGCAGGCCACGGCGGCCCGTTCCCCGTGATGTCGGAGCCGGGGGACTTCGGCCCGGCAGCGGTCGTCCGCGTAACGGCAGCGGGCGTGGAAGACGCATCCGGGCGGGAGATGAATCGGGGTGGGGACCTCGCCCCGAAGGCGGATGTGATCCGGTCTTTTCCGCCCGAGCCGCGGAATGGCGCTCATAAGGGCTCGGGTATAGGGATGCCGGGGGGCGTCGAACAGGTCGTCGGCGGTGGCCACTTCGCAGAGGGTTCCGAGATACATCACCGCCACCCGGGTGCTGATGTGAGCCACCACCGAGAGGTCATGGGCGATGAAGATGTAGGTCAGACCCCGCTGCTCCTGGGCGTCCATGAGGAGGTTCAGGATCTGGGCCTGGATCGAGACATCCAGGGCCGAAATGGGTTCGTCGGCCACGATGAACTCGGGGTCCACCACCAGGGCCCGGGCGATGGAGATCCGCTGACGCTGGCCCCCGGAAAACTCGTGGGGCAGCCGGGTGAGCCATTGGGGATCGCCGCCCACCTGGTCCATCACCGCCGCGACCCGGTCCCGCAACTCCCCGCTGGTCAGGTTCGGGTGGTGGAACCGCAGGGGCTCCTCCAGAATCTGGTTGACGTGTTTCCGGGGGTTTAGGGAAGCGTAGGGGTCCTGGAAGACCATCTGCATCCGCCGGCGGAACGGGAGCATCCCCCGGGAGCTCAGGGTGTCGATCCGTTGCCCGTCGTAGTGGATCTCCCCGGCGTCGGGAGGATAGAGGCCGATCACCGTCCGGCCGAGGGTTGATTTCCCGCAGCCGCTTTCCCCCACGACGCTGAAGGTTTCCCCCCGGGCCACGTCAAAGCCCACGTCGTTGATGGCTTTGACGGTGGTTTTGACCCGCCGGAGCCGGCCGTCGGTCCAGGTGAGCTGATCGAGGAGTCCTCCGGAGATGTCGAAAATTTTAAAGAGGCCGCGAACCCGCAGGAGGGGTTCTTCCGTCTCGGTCTGGCGATTGTCCATGGTCATCCGTTATGAGGCTTCGGGTGAAAAGAGATGGCAGGCCACCTGACCGCCTGGAACCTTGCTTGCCACCAGGTCCGGCGCCTGGTCCCGGCAGACCGGCATGGCATGGTCGCAGCGGGGGTGAAACGAGCAGCCCGGCGGGATGGCGGTCAATGTCGGCATGGTCCCCGGAATCTGGTTGAGCCGGCTTCCCCGCCGCTCCCCCTCCTGGGGCAACGCGGCGATAAGGCCCTGGGTATAGGGATGCTGGGGGGTGCCGATGACGTCCCCGGTCCGGCCTTCTTCGACGATCTTGCCGGCATACATCACCGCGATCCGCTCGGTGATCTCCGAGACCACCGCGAGGTCATGGGTGATGAGGATGAGCCCCATCCGGGTGGCCTCGCAGAGTTCCAGAAATAGCGCCATGATTTCCGCCTGGATGGTGACGTCAAGAGCCGTGGTGGGTTCATCGGCGATGATGAGCTGGGGGTCGTTGAGCAGGGCGATGGCGACGATGATCCGCTGGCGCATCCCCCCGGAAAACTCGTGAGGGTACTGCCGCAGCCGGGCCTCTGGCGAGGGGATATGGACCTGGCGGAGTTTTTCGACCGCCAGCTCCTCGGCGGTTTTAACATCGATATCCCGGTGGGCCTGGATCGTCTCGACCATCTGGGTGCCAATGGTCAGCACCGGGTTCAGGGTCATCATCGGGTCCTGAAAGACCATGCTGATGTCATTTCCCCGGATTCGGCGCATGGCCTCCTCGGGCAGCCGGCTGATCTCATCCCCCCGGAACCGGACCCGCCCGCCGGCGATGTATCCGGGCTTGGAGATCAGGTTGATGATGGAAAACCCGGCCACCGACTTGCCGGCGCCGCTCTCCCCCACCAAACCGAGGCGCCGGCCCGGGTCCAGGGAGAAGCTCACCCCGTTCAAGGCGGTCAGGTCGCCGGTGCGGAGAGCAAAGTTGACAATGAGATCCTCGACTTCAAGAAGCGGGGCGGCCATATCGGGTCTATCCCTTGTAGAGCTTGGGGTTGAGGACGTCCCGGAGAAAGTCCCCCAACAGGTTGACGGCCAGGACGAGGATCACCAGGAGAATCCCCGGAAAGGCGGTGATCCACCAGGAGCCGCTGAAGATGAACTCGAACCCGGAGTTGATGAGCGAGCCCAAAGACGGCCGGGTTACGGGCATTCCGAGCCCGAGAAAGGATAACGCCGCCTCGCTCATCACCGCGTTGGCCACCTGGATGGTGGAAAGGACCAGAATCGGGGACATGCAGTTGGGAAGGATGTGCTTCCATAATATCCGCTGGGAGCCGAATCCGGTGACCCGGGCCGCTTCCACGTATTCCTTGTTCTTCTCCGCCAGCACCGACGCGCGGACCGTCCGGGCATACTGAGGCCACTGGGCCAGCCCGATGACGATGATCAGAAAGGGCACGGCAATCTCCTCGAACCGCCCCACGCCCACCGCCGTCTGGAGCACCGCGCTGACGAAAATCGCCACCATCAGGTAGGAAAACGAAAGCTGGACGTCGGCCAGCCGCATGAAAAACCCGTCGAGCTTCCCGCCGTAATACCCCGCGATCAGCCCGATGACAATCCCGATCACCGACTGGAGCAGGACCGCGCAGACCCCGATGATGATGGAAATCCGCATCCCGTAGATCATCGTCGACAGGAGATCCCGGCCCTGGGCGTCGGTGCCGAGGATATAATCCGGGCTCCCGCCGTCCATCCATAAGGGCGGCAGCTCCGAATCCAGGATGTTGATGTTGTCCGGGTTGTACGGGTTGTAGGGCGAAATGAGCGGGGCCGCAAACGCGCAGACGAACAGAAACACAAAGGTGATCAGGCTGCCGATGGCCACCGGGTCCCGGAGAAAGCTGTACCAGAGGTAGGAGCCGCGGAATCGTTTCAGGGCTCGTTTCATTTGGCCCCCGCAATCCGAACCGTGGGGTTGACCACCCCGTAAATGATGTCCACCGCCGTGTTGACCACCACCATGATCAGCCCGACGAACATGAGATAGGCCACCAAAAGCGAGGTGTCCGACCGCTCCACCGCCTCCATGAACAGAAACCCCAGCCCCTGCCATTGAAAGACGGTTTCGGTGAGAATGGTAAAGGCGATGGTGATGCCGAGCTGAACCCCGCCCACCGTGATCACCGGCAGGAGAGTGTTTTTAAAGGCATGGAGAAACCAGATCCGGGATTTCCGCAGCCCCTTGGCCCAGGCGTAGCGGATGTAATCGGACTCTAACACCTCCATCATCTCGGAGCGGATCAGACGGATAAACAGGGGCAGCATGATCGAGGACAGGGAGACGCTCGGGAGAATCAGGTGGAGCCAGCCATCCACGGTGAGAAAGCCCGTCCGCCAGCCCCAGATGTTCACGGTGTCCCCTCGCCCGAAGGAGGGCAGCCAGCCCAGGTGAACCGAAAACAGATAGACCCCCATGATGGCGGTAAGAAAGACGGGAATGGAAACCCCAACGATACTCCCGCCCATAACCAATCGGGAAAGCAGGCTCTTGGGCTTGATGGCGGCGTAGATCCCCAGCGGCACCGACAGAACCACAATGAGCACCGAGCTGACCAGAACCAGCTCCAGAGTAGCCGGGGCCTTGGAAAGAATGACATCGGTGGCCGGCTTCTTGTAAAAAAACGACAGGCCAAGGTCGCCCTGAACCGCCTTTCCCAGAAACCGGACATACTGGACGTGAACCGGGTCGTTTAAGCCGAGCTCATCCCGCATCTTCTCCCGTTCCGCCCTGGAAACGGAGATCCCGGTGAGCTGCCAGATCGGGTCGCCCACGTTGTGCTTGATGGCAAACCCGATGCTGCTGATGATGAACATGACCACCACGGCCTGGATGATCCGTCGGATGATGAATGCGAACATGATTTTAGGTTAATAGGTTATGGGTGATAGGTAATAGGTCATGGGTAATGGGT
>CAZWGY010000185.1:0-3649 GCA_964633575.1 uncultured Desulfobacteraceae bacterium | reverse complement strand
ATCGAAATCGGGATCGATATGCATGTGCTGCTCAAACAGGTAATAGGTAATAGGTAATAGGTAATGGGTGATAGGTCATGGGTTATGGGTGACCGGGCGGCGTGACCCCCCGGCACGGGACGAAGAAAGGTCCGCGCCAGGGGGCCGGGCTCACCGGTAAGCGGCGATTAGTGCATGACCAGATCGCCGAAGTATGGAAAGTTCATGACGTTGACGATGGCCAGGATATCCAGGTTTTCCTTCCCGGCCCAGGAGAGATGCTGCCAGTGGAGGGGCACGAAAGCGGCGTCCTCATGGAGAATCCGCTCCACTTCCTGGAGCATGGCGGCCCGCTTGTCGCGGTCGGTTTCGCTCTGGCAGGCCAGGATCAGCTCATCCACCTTGGGGTTACAATAGTTTCCGCTGTTGTACTGGCCGTAGCCGGTCTCCTTGTTGGGGCACATGAGCAGGAACTCGGTGTAGTTGGCGGAGTCCTCGGTGTCCGGATGCCAGCCGATCATCTGGATGTCGGCCGCCTGAGCGTCGAATTGATCCCAATACTGAGCCTTGGGCATGGTCTTCAGGTTGACCTTGATGTTGATCTGGCCGAGCATGGCCACCGCGGCCTCGGCGATCTTGTCGTCGTTGACGTATCGGTTGTTGGGGGCGATCATCGAGCACTCGAAGCCCTTTTCAAACCCGGCTTCCTTCATGAGCGCCCTGGCCTTGGCGATGTCGTAGCGAGGCGTCAGCTCCGGGACGTACCCGAGGTAGCCCTCGGGGGCCTGCTGCCCCGCCGCCGTGGCCTTGCCCTTCATGATCCTGTCAGCGATCCCCTCATTGTTGATGGCGTAAACCATGGCCTGACGGACCTTCGGGTTCTTGAACTCCTCCCGCCGGTTCTGGTTGAGCTGGAAGGTGATGACCCGGCTGCCGGACATGGTCGCCAGCTTCACGCCGTCGGTGGCGGAGATCCGATCATAATCCTGGGGCGGCACCGGCATGATAAAGTCAACATCGCCGGAGAGAAGCGCCGCTACCCGGGTGGCATCCTTCTTGATGGGGGTGAAGATGATCTCGTCGATGTTCCCCGGCGACTCGGTATCCCAGTATTCCGGAAATTTGGTGAAGACGTTCTTGACGCCCTGCTCGCGATAGGTGACCTGGTACTTCCCGGTTCCGGATTCGTTCACGTTGGCAAAGGAATAGCCGGTCTTGACAATGGCGTCCTTGGGCTGGCCCCGCTCGTCGGTCCCCGTGTAAAACACGCTGTCCATGGGGAAGATGTAGGTGGCCATGTTCAACAGGAGAGGGTAGGGCTTTTTGGTGACCAGATCCACGGTGTAATCGTCAATGGCCGTGGCCCCCACAAAGGGCTCGAACAGGCCCTTGAAGTCCTGGCTCTTTTTGAGCCGCTCCACCGTCCAGACCACGTCCTTGGCGGTGAAGGGATTGCCGCTGTGGAACTTGACGCCCTCGCGGAGGTAGAAGCGGACGGTATTGTCGTCGATCCGCTCCCACTTGGTGGCCAGCCGAGGTTCAAAGGTCATCTCCTTGGTCCATCGGACCAGCGGATCAAAGACGATATGGGAGTACTGGAGCATCCCCCCGGAAAGTTGAACCTGGGGGTCCAACGAAACCGGGTCGGCGTCCATGGCGAGATTCAGGGTCTTGGCCCCGGCCATCGATCCAAAGCCTAGGATTAGAGCGCACACAAGCGCGATTGCCAATGCCTTTTTCATGGTATGTCCTTTCTGTTTGGCGTTAATACTCAGGATCGGTCGAAATCCGACCAGCTTACAATCAGTCCTGTATAAAGGAGATGGGCGGAGCGGTCAAGGGAGAATTCCGGAACGGGCATGGCTTGATCGATTGACGGGTGGTTGATATCCCCCGCCGAGTTTGATAGATCGGAATATCTCCCGACGCCGGCGGAGCCAGCGGCTCCCGGCGTCGATAACCGCCCACCATCGACCCCGAAAAAGGTATATCATGGCCTCTGATCATCAAAACCGCGCTGATGAACCGGATCACCCACCGGCCCGCTGCCCCGACGGCGACGCCGCCGGCCCGCCGGGCGGATGTTGCGGATTTGCCCGCCTCTCCCTGGATGCCCTCTACCGGCTCGACCCCGATGCCGATCGGATCGTCTGGCTCAACGACCGCTGCAAAACGATCCTCGGCCTCGCCCCCGATGCCGAAACCCTTAACGGAGCCGGCGAATGGCTGGCGGCCCACGTCCATCCGGATGACCGGGCCGCCGTCCAGCAAGCCCGGTACCGGGCCCTGGCAAACCCGGGAACCATCGAAACGGTGGAGTACCGGTTTCTCCATCCGGACGGAACCCAGCGCCGGATGCGGGAACGGTGGGCGGTCCGCCGGGTCGGGGAAGCCCGGCTCATCGAGGGGATGATCCGCGACGACACCCCGGACGAAGTGGCCGAGGGGGACTTCATCCGGAGCACCGCCAATGCCCTCGTCGGCAACTACGTGGCCCAGGACGGGGTCTTCATCCACGTCAACCCGGAGTTCGTCCGGATCACCGGCTACTCCCGGGATGAGCTCATCGGAATGGATTCCCTGGCCATTGTCCGCCCCGACGACCGCCCTCACGTCCGGAAATGCGCCATTGCCATGCTCAAGGGAGAGACCGACACGCCCTACGAGTTCTGCGCCTACGACAAGGCCGGCAAAGCCCACTGGGCCGTGGAAACGGTCACTTCCGTCCGTCACGACGGACGGCGGGCCGTTCTCGGCTTCTTCATGGACATCACCCGGCAGAAAAGAGCCCAGGGCAACCTCTCCACCCTGGGCCTGATGATCAGCACCGTCTCCCACAGCCTCCGAGGCTGCCTGACCGGGCTCGACGCCGGCCTCTACATGATCGACACCGGCTTCTACCGGGACATCCCCGCCCGGATCGAAGAGGGCCTCGATGTCGCCAAGCTCATGCAGGACCGAATCCGGAAGCTCTCCGCCGACATCCTCTACTATGCCAAGGAACGGGAGCCGGAATTTTCCACCGTTGACTTATGGCGGTTTGCCAAGGAAGTGATCCTGACCGTCGAGACCCGAATCCGGGCCGCCGACATCCGGTTTGAAACCCACCTCCCCGAAACCCCCGGCGTCTTCTCCGCCGACGAGGAGATCCTCCGGGCCGCCTTCGTCAACATCCTCGAAAACGCCATGGAAGCCTGCATCGCCGACGACCGGGCCATCGACCACGTGATTTCGTTTAATGTCGAAACCGGGGATGACGAGGTGATCTTCCACTTCTCCGACAACGGCCCCGGCATGTCGGCGGAGCAGCTTCAGAAGGTCTTTCAGCTCTTCTACTCATCCAAGGGCAAGGCCGGCACCGGGATCGGACTCTTTGTCACCCGGAAGGTGATCCGTCAGCACGGCGGGAATATCACCGCTGAATCGAAACCGGGAGAAGGCACGAGCTTCCGGGTGACGATGCCGAGGGGGAAAAGGGATGTGGGTTAAGGGCCATGATCATCGTTTGGGCCATCCGACTCACCCGGCTCATCCACCCCCTCCCCTAAAGGAGAGGGGGTGACATCAATTGCATGATCTGTTTGAAATTACAGATCATTCCCCTTTCTCTTCAGGGAAGGGGGGCTATGTGGGTTAGGTCTGAACGCCGTGTGGCCCATTGGTCCAAACC
>CAZWGY010000184.1:6596-8652 GCA_964633575.1 uncultured Desulfobacteraceae bacterium | reverse complement strand
ACGCCGTGTGGCCGAAATGATGACCAATGCCTCAATCCGCAATCATCAATCATCAATCATCAATCCGCAATCATCAATCATTTGGATGCGCCGGGGGATGCGCCATCCCAACAGACTCCGGCGGTTACAGGTAATCCCGGGCAAGCAGGTCGGCGATCTGAATCGCGTTGGTGGCCGCCCCCTTGCGAATGTTGTCGGCAACGACCCAGAGGTCGATCCCGTTTTCCACGGAGATGTCCTTCCGAATCCGGCCCACCAGGGTGAGGTCCTGGCCCGCCGCGTCAACAGCCGTGGGATAGCCGTTGTGTTCGGGATCATCCACCACCCGAACCCCCGGCGACTCCCGCAGCAGGTCCCGGACCGCATCCGCCGTGACCGGCGAGCGGGTCTCGACGTTCACCGCCTCCGAATGGCCGTAAAAGACCGGCACGCGGACGGTGGTGGCCGTCACGGCAATGGTATCGTCCTCCAGGATCTTCCGGGTCTCATTGACCATCTTCATCTCTTCCTTGGTATAGCCGTTTTCCCCGAACCGGTCGATATGAGGCAAACAGTTGAAGGCGATCCGATGGGGATATACCTCCTGCTTGTAATCCAGGAAGTTGATCATCGCCCGGGTCTGATCGAAGAGCTCGTCAATGGCCTTTTTCCCGGTACCCGAGACGGCCTGGTAGGTTGACACGACGATCCGCTTGATCCCAAACCGACGGTAGATGGGGTTGAGGGCCACCACCATCTGGATGGTCGAACAGTTGGGGTTGGCGATGATCCCCTTTTTGGTATAACCGGCCACCGCGTGGGGATTGACCTCCGGCACCACCAGAGGCACATCCGGGTCCATCCGCCAGGCACTGGAGTTGTCCACCACCACGCATCCGCTCTCGGCGGCCACCGGCGCAAACCGCTCGCTGGTGCCGCCGCCGGCCGAGAAGATGGCGACGTCGATCCCTTTAAACGAGCTTTCGGTCAGCTCCTCCACGGGCAGGTCATCTCCCCGGAACCGCAACCGACGCCCGGCCGACCGGCTGGATGCCAAAAGCCGGAGCGAAGCCAGGGGGAATTCCCGTTCCGCTAGACAGGTGATCATCTGGTTGCCCACGGCGCCCGTGGCGCCGACAACCGCGACATTGAGCGACTTCTGAGCCATTATGCTACTCCTTTCAGCCCACGCCACGGCGTGGTCCGGTGAATAAAAAGCTTCCGCCGGCCGGCCCGCGCCGCGCGGAAGCTTTCCTTAAAAAAACCGATACCCGATAGAGTCGGCGGGTCAGTCGGCCGTTCGAACGTACTCGGCGACCCGGTCCCCCACCTCCGACGTGCTCAGCCCCATCCGGCCGGCCCCCACGTCCCGGATGTCGTCCCGGAGCACCTTCATCACCCCCCCTTCGATGAGCCGGGCGGCCCGGCTCTCGCCGAGGGTTTCCATCATGAGCTGAGCCGCCGCGATTGCGGCCACCGGGTTGATGATCCCCTGGCCGGTGTACTTGGGCGCCGATCCGCCGATGGGTTCGAACATGGATAATCCCTCCGGGTTGATGTTTCCCCCGGCCGCGATCCCCATGCCGCCCTGGATCATGGCCCCGAGGTCGGTGATGATGTCGCCGAACATGTTGTCGGTGACGATCACGTCGAACCATTCGGGGTTTTTGACCATCCACATGCAGATGGCATCGACGTGGGCGTAATCGGTGGTGATGTCCGGATATTCCCGGGCCACCTCGTAAAAGGTCCGTTCCCAGAGGTCGAAGGCATAAGTGAGGACGTTGGTCTTGCCGCAGAGGGTGAGCTTCTTCCGACCGTTTCGCCGCTGGCAGTAGTCAAAGGCAAACCGGATGCACCGCTCCACCCCCTTCCGGGTGTTGATCGACTCCTGAACCGCCACCTCATCCGGCGTTCCCCGCTTTAGGCATCCCCCGGCCCCGGCATAGAGCCCCTCGGTGTTCTCCCGGACCACCACGAAATCGATATCGGCCGGCCCCTTGTTCCGGACGGGGGTTTCCACCCCCTCGTAAAGTTTGACCGGCCGGAGATTGATGTACTGGTCGAAGTGGAACCG
>CAZWGY010000184.1:0-6496 GCA_964633575.1 uncultured Desulfobacteraceae bacterium | reverse complement strand
CCGGTGCCGTCACCGGGCACCACGGCAATTCGATAGGTCGTCATTATAGGGTCTGCCTTGGATTTTAGATTTTAGAAATCATCAATCATCATCAACTAAGGGTTCCAATCACCGATGTCCCGGCCCGGACCCGATCGCCCACCTTCACCGCCGGCGTCGTATCCGGCGGGAGATAAATGTCCAGGCGGGAGCCGAGGCAGATCATCCCGAACCGCCGGCCCCGGCTGACCGAATCCCCTTCCCGGACCCCGCAGAGAATCCGCCGGGCCACAAGCCCCGCAATCTGAACAGTGCAAACCATCCGGCCATCCGGCGTTTCCACGAAGACCGCGTTGTGCTCGTTCTCCCTGGATGCCTTGTCCAGATGGGCGGCCAGAAACTTCCCCGGATGGTAGGCCACTCGCCGGACCGTGCCCTCGTAAGGGATTCGGTTGACGTGGACGTTGAAAACGGACATGAAGACGCTGATCTTGAGTCGGGGTCCGTCGAGATAGTCGGTCTCCGCCACCGTCTCCGCCGTCACCACCCGGCCGTCGGCCGGCGATACCACCAGATTGGCCGCCGTGGGCACCGTCCGGTCAGGATCACGGAAAAAGGCGGCCAGAAAAAAGGTCCCCGCCAGTCCCAACAGCGCCAGCGGGGTCAGGTCGAGCAACGCGAATACAAGGGTCGCAAAGGCGGCTCCGAAAATCAGCGGCCACCCAGGCTTGGCCACCGGAAACGCGCTCTCAGCGGGCGGTTGGGGCCATTCGTAAGGTTCCATTGAATCCAGCTCCCCGTGGGACATTTTCCATCCCACGAAAAATTTCATGGGCTTATATCAAGTAAACGTTCGATTGTCAACAGCTTGCGTCGGGTTTTTTGCCTCGCCCCCGGCGGCCACCCGCCGGATCTGGGCGTCCGACGCCCGGATATACGCCGGGCTCAGCGCCGCCACGTCGTCAACCGCGCCGCCCCGAAGACGGGCTTCAGCCAGAAAAGCAAGCGTAGCGGCCCGGATTGCGTGAGCGGCCGGCGGCCCGAATCGGGCTCGGTCCCCCAGCCTCGCCTCGAAGACCGACCGGTAGAGCCGGGCTCCGCTGCCCACCAGGACGGACCGCTCCGTTATCAGCTCGGCGACGGCCTCCGGAGCCATCACGGTCTCCGGCCCTTTGTCAGCCCCGCCATCGGGTGAAAACCGGTAGGCCGCCGCATAGACCTCGCCCTTCCGGGCGTCGATCAGAGCCCAGACCGGGGCGTCCGCCATCGACAGCGGATAGGCCAGGGCGTCCAGGGCGGAGATTCCCACCGTCGGCCGGTCAGCCGCCAGGGCCAGGCCCTTGACCGTGCTGATCCCGATCCGAAGGCCGGTGAAGCTCCCCGGCCCCCGGGTCACCGCCAGGGCATCCAGATCGGCCAAACGGACCCCGGCCGCGTCCAGGGCAATCCGAACCATTCCCATCAGCCGCGTGGAGTGGGTGCCTCGCCGGGTGACGATCAGCTCCGCAAGAACCGCATCCCCGTCGGTCACCGCCACCGAGGCGACGTCGGCCGACGTATCCACGGCCAGAAGCGTCATTCGTCTTCGGCCACCGGGTCGAGCAGGGCCAGGTCGAGAACCTCGTCTATATGCCGAACCGGGACAAACCGGATCTTCCGCTTGACGCTCATGGGGATATCCCGGAGATCCTTCCGGTTCTTTTCGGGCATAAGCACCGTCCGGATGCCGCCCCGCCGGGCTCCCAGGGATTTCTCCTTGAGCCCGCCCACCGGCAGAACCCGCCCCCGGAGAGTGATCTCGCCGGTCATGGCAACGTACTTGTCAACCGGCCGGTGGGTGAGTACGGAGATAAGGGCGGTGGCCATGGCCACCCCGGCCGACGGCCCGTCCTTGGGAATGGCCCCGGCCGGGACGTGGATGTGGATATCGACGTTTTCAAACAGGCTCTCATCCACGCCCAGGACCCCGACATTGGCTCGAGCATAGCTCACCGCGGCCCGGGCCGATTCCTGCATTACCTCGCCGATCTGACCGGTGATAATCAGGTCGCCCTTGCCGCCGATAAGGCTGGCCTCGACGTAAAGAACCTCGCCCCCCACCTGAGTCCAGGCCAGGCCGGTGGACAGCCCCACCTGGCTCTCATCCTGGTCCATCTCCGGGTAATACTGAGGAATCCCCAGGTACTTCTGGATATTCGCCCGGGTGACCGTAAAGGGCCCCTTTTCCCCCTCGGCGATCTTCCGGGCCACCTTCCGGCAGATGGTGGCGATCTCCCGCTCCAGGTTGCGGAGACCGGCCTCGGATGTGTACTCGGTGATCATCTGGTTCATGGCCCCCGCGCTGATGCTCAGGTTCCGGGGCTTCAAACCGTTTTCCCTGATCTGCCGGGGCAAAAGATACGTCTCGGCGATGACCTTCTTTTCCTCTTCGGTGTAGCCGGCCAGATGGATGACCTCCATCCGGTCGAGCAGAGCCGATGGGATGGTGTCGGTCAGGTTGGCGGTGAGGATGAACATCACCTTGGACAGATCAAAGGGGAGATTGAGATAGTGGTCGCTGAACTCGACGTTCTGTTCCGGGTCGAGGGCCTCCAGCAGGGCCGAGGAGGGGTCCCCCCGGAAGTCCGAGACGAGCTTGTCGATCTCGTCCATCATGAATACCGGGTTGTTCGTCCCACAGCTTTTCAGGCCCTGGAGGATTCGTCCCGGCATGGCCCCGATGTAAGTCCGGCGGTGCCCCCGGATTTCAGCTTCGTCCCGGACCCCGCCCAGGGAGATCCGGATGAACTTCCGCTTCATGGCGGTGGCAATGGACCGCCCCAGGGAAGTCTTCCCCACCCCCGGCGGACCCACAAAGCAGAGGATCGGCCCCTTCATCCGGGAATTGAGCTTCCGGACGCTGAGATACTCCAGGATCCGGTCCTTGATCTTGTCCAGGCCGTAATGGTCCCGGTCCAGGAGGCTCCGGGCCTTTTTGATATCCAGGACGTCCTTGGTGGACTTGCTCCAGGGCATCTCCACCAGCCAGTCGAGGTAAGTCCGAACGATGGATGTCTCGGCCGAATCCGGGTGCATCTGCTCCAGCCGGCGGAGCTGCTTTTTGGCCTCAGCCTCGGATTCCTTGGGCATCTTCGCCCGCTTGATCTTCTTGGTGTACTCGGTGATCTCCTGGGTTTTTTCGTCGAACTCCCCCAGTTCCCGGTGAATGGCCCGGACCTGCTCCCGGAGAAAGTAGTCCCGCTGGCTCTTGGAGATCTCGTCGCGGACATCCGACTGGATCTTGGCCTGCATGGCGGAGAGCTCCACCTCCCGGGAGAGAAGGTCGTTTACCTTCCGGAGCCGGTCGACGGGATCGACCATCTCCAGGAGCATCTGGGCCTCGTCGATCTTGAGTTTCAGGTTGGATGCCACCAGATCGGCCAGCTTGCCCGGATCATCGATACTTTCCAGAACGTTGCTTACATCACCGGTGAGCTCCCCGCGGAGGGCCATGATCTTCTCGGAGTGCTCCCGGATGTTCCGCATCAGGGCTTCCACTTCCAGGTCGGGCTCGGCCAAAACCCCTTCCTCGACCAGCTCCACCCGGACCCGAAAGGAGCCGCGTTTCTTAACATAGTCGGCGATCCGGGCCTTGGAAACCCCCTGGACCAGGGCTTTGAGCCGTCCGTCGGGCAGCTTGAGCATCCGCAGGACCCGGCCGACCGTCCCGACGGTGTAAATGTCGTCCGGCCCCGGATTTTCAAGGCCCGGATCCTTCTGGGTGACGAGCATGAGAAACGAGTCTTTGGACACCGCCTCCTCCACCGCTCGAACCGACATTCCCCGCCCCACAAACAGCGGCAGCAACATATCCGTGAAAATCACCACATCCCGGACCGGCATCATGGGCATCACGTCGGGTATTCGGGTCTCCCCGTCATCATCCTCGATGATGCTGATCAGATCATCCTTGTCGGTTTCCGCCATGGTCGCTCCCCTCGACTGTCCTTCGCCATAAGGTTGCCCCGGACATGTCCCGTCCGGGGCTTGCCGTCGCTAAAACCTTATATAATAAGTCCAATTTCCGGTTTGACAATATCAGCCTTGATTTTTCGGCCTGATCCCTTTAAGCTCAGGGCCGTCTGGTAAGACTTCGGAGATTTCCAAATCTTTGGAAACATCGAAGGCCTCCAGCGGCGGGCACACCGATACCGATTTCGATTAATTGTTCTAAGGATACGTCCCTGATGATTCCCGTTTCCGTCCTCCTGATAGTTCTGGTTTTCGGCCTGTGCATCGGCAGCTTCCTCAACGTCTGCATCCATCGGTTGCCCGAGTCCCAGTCGATCGTCCGGCCCCCGTCGAGCTGCCCGAAATGCGGCCACCGGATCCGGCCTTACGACAACATCCCGATTCTCTCCTATCTCATTCTCCTGGGACGGTGCCGGAGATGCGGGGTCCGGATCTCCGTTCGTTACCCGGCGGTGGAGCTGCTGACCGGGCTCATGGCCGTCGCCACCATCCTCCGGTACGGCCCGACCCTGGCCGGCCTTGTGGTCTTTGCCTTTATTGCCGCGCTCATCGTCATCACCTTCATCGACCTTGATCACCGGATCATCCCGGACGTCATCAGCTTGCCGGGAATCCCCCTGTTTTTTCTGGGGTCCCTGACCCTGAAGACGGTGACGCCGCTGGAGTCGGTTCTCGGCATTCTGGCCGGCGGGGGGAGCCTCTTTCTGGTGGCCTGGGGGTATCATCTTCTCACCGGGAAGGAGGGGATGGGCGGCGGGGACATCAAGCTGCTGGCGATGATCGGGCCGATGGTGGGATGGACCGGGATTCTCTTTACGATCTTCGTCTCTTCGGCGACCGGAACCCTGATCGGGCTGGCGGTCATGATCCACAGCCGGGGGAACATGAAGCTCGCCATCCCCTTCGGGCCATTTCTGGCCTTCGGGGCGACGCTCTACCTCTTTTTTGGCCCCGAAATCATCGACTGGTACTGGGGATTCATGCGGGAGTAGGCTGTCAGCCCGTCTCCGGGCGGGGGAGCATCTTGATCCCCATGATAAAGGCCCCGGCCGTCCCGATGAGAATGCCGGCCAGGATCGGCCGGACCCCGATCCAGGCAACGGCGAGGGTCAGGCAGGCCAGCGCGGCCGCCATCATCAGGGATATCCCGAAATGGGCCGCGGCGCCGCCATCCGCAACCCGCCGGACCAGGGGGATCGACCCGGCAATCATAAGCAGAAAGCCCACCACCCGAAGCACCCAGGGGGCGGTGGCACTCTCCCGGCGGGCGACCCGGAACATCGACTCGGCGCTGTGAGCTCCGACCCGGAGCAGCGCGACCGTCCCGTTCGGGCCCGGATAAGCGGACAGGGTGTTACCATTCTGACGGGCGACCACGCTTACGGTGGTAGGCTCCACCACGTAAAACCCCACCCGGAGATTCCCCACCGCCGGAGTATCCGGATCTTCCCCGAAGAACAGCTCGCCGTCATCCAGGGTCGCCCGCGTCCGGAGATCGGGGGGGAGCTTCAAAAGATCCTCTTCGGATAAAGGCAGCCGGACATACCGTTCGATCCGGTCCACCAGGGACGACGAGAGGGTAAAGGCCCCCACCGTGACCTTGTCGGCCACCATGACCCGATCCGGAAACGGGATGGCCGGCGGGTTCCAGTGCCCGTCGGGTTCCTGGAAACCGGTCGAATCGATGGCGGTCTCCGCCCAAGCGGTTTTATAGACCGGAGCCGGCGCCCCGGATTGCCCGTCTATGGTCTCCGGATCGGCGGGGGGAGCCGGCCGTTCCCGCCACTGATACATCCGCACCACTCGACGAAGCTTGATGGCGTTGACCGAAATGCCGAAAACGGGATCCGTCAGGGTCTCGCCGGTGATGGCCGGCCCGGTGAGATGGACCAGCTTCCAGTCGTTGGCCGGATGGATCCGGTCCATCCGGACCGATACGGCCGGCCCGGGGCCCCCCTGAATGGTTTTGAAGCGACGGACAAAGCGGACCTCATTGACGAACAGCAGCGAGACCGCGGCGGTCAGGCAGGCCAGCCCGGCGATGATTCCCCACCACCGCGACCCGCCGACCCGACCCACCGACAGTCCGTCAGCACCGGACCTGGAATTCTTCCCCATCGTTGCGCCTCCCTCGCCTCTGGCCGGACCCGGACGACCGCCGCCGGACGGATGCCCGGTCTTTCCCGGCCCGGCCGTCCCAGGGAGCAGCTCCCGTCAGGTTTTTTTGAAGACCTCCGAGGTTTCCACCTTTTTTGGAAACCCCCGGAGGTCTAACCAAGGTCGTATTGACTCGTGGCCCGTGACCCGAGACCCGCGACCGATAGCCATATCTTATTATGGTTTCAAAAGCAATCGCCGTTTTCGGCCGTCCCGAGAGAGGGGCTTGGTCATCATTTCGGCCACCCGGCGTCCGGACCTAACCCCCCTAGCCCCCCTTCCCTAAAGGGAAAGGGGGGGAATGATCATGCCATGATTTCAGCCGGATCAAGCAATTAATATCACCCCC
>CAZWGY010000183.1:0-8692 GCA_964633575.1 uncultured Desulfobacteraceae bacterium | reverse complement strand
ATCACCTGATTTACAATAGCCCATATTCGTTCAGCCGGCGATATAACGTCCGCCGGCTGATTCCCAGATTCCGGGCCGCCTGAGTCCGGTTCCCGCCCGCCGCGGCGATGGCATCGACAATGGCCTGTCGTTCGGCCGCCTTTTCAGTCGGGTCCACGCCGCCCCGGTCGAGGCGGGAGGGGCCGTCGCCGGAGTCGAGGTCAGGGGGCAGGTGATCGACTTCGATGCGGATTCCCCGGCAGCGGACCGCCGCGTACTCCACGATGTGGCGGAGCTCCCGGACGTTACCCGGAAAGGAATGCTCCATCAGCCGGTTCAGGGCCGCTTCGCCGATCTCCCGGATCGACCGGCCCACGGATTCGTTCGAGGTCCGGATAAAATGGCGGACCAGCGGGGGGATGTCGGCCTTTCGCTCCCGGAGCGGGGGCAGATGGATCTCCATGACCTTCAGGCGGTAGTAGAGGTCCTGGCGGAACGCTCCGGCCCGGACCTTTTCCCCGAGGTCCTGGTTGGTGGCGGCGACGATCCGGGCGGCCATGGGGATCGGGGTGGCGTCCCCCACCCGCTCGAACCGGCGGTCCTCCAGGACGCTCAGAAGTTTTTTCTGAAAGCCCCGGGAGATTTCACCGATCTCGTCTAAAAAGACGATCCCGTCTCCGGCCCGCTCGAACCGCCCCGCCTGGTTCCGAACCGCGCCGGTGAAGGCTCCCCGGACATGGCCGAAGAGCTCGCTTTCGAGGACTGACTCGGCCAGGGCCGCGCAGTTGACCTTGACCAGGGACCGGTCCCGCCGGTTTCCGACCGAGTGGAGGGCCTCGGCCACCAGCTCCTTGCCGGTGCCGGTCTCCCCGGTGATCAGCACCGAGGAATCCACGTCGGCGAGGTCTTCGATGAAGGCGTAAACGTCCTGCATGGCCGGGCTCCCGCCCACCATCTTTTCGAACCGCTCCCGCCCTCCGTGCCGCCGGCTGCTCAGGCGGCCCAGGCGTTTCCGGGTTTCCCGGAGCTCCTCGGTCTGATCCGCCACCAGCCGCTCCAGATGGTTTCGGTAAGCGTCCAGCTCGGCTTCCATCTGTTTCCGCTCGGTGCAATCCTGGATGATCCCCTCGACAAAGCGGCAATCCCCGCCCATCTCGCAGACGATCCGGGCGTTTAAAACGGCCCAGATCGGGCGTCCGTCCTTGCGATAAAGCTGGATCTCTTCGCCGGTGATCACCCCCTCGGTCTCCAGTCGCGCCACCAGGACGGCCCGACGGACCGGGTCCACGTGGAGCTGATGTCCCGAGTCGGTGATCGACCGGACCAGCTCGTCCGGGCTCTCGTAGCCTAGCATCCGGGCCATGGCCGGGTTGGCCCGGACGAATTGCCCGTCGAGGGTCACCTGGTAGATCCCCTCCAGGGCGTGCTCCACGATGTCCCGGTACCGTCGCTCGGCTTCACGACGGCCGGCGATCTCCAGGCTTAATGCCTCGTTGGTCAGCCGGAGCGCCTCGGCGTTTTCGGCCAGGCTTCCGTAGAGGCGGGCGTTTTCCATGGAGATGGCGATTTGGGCGCCCAGGTGGTCGAGGACCCGGAGACGGCTTTCGGCAAAGGCTCCGGCCAGGAGGTCGTTTTCGAGGTAGAGGATTCCGAAGAGCCGTAGGCGATGGAAGATGGGCAGGCAGAGGATCGACCGCCGGGCCAGGCCCGGGTCGGCGGCCCCCGCGTCGAACCGGAAAAAGACGCTGCTGACCGCATCGTCGATGACAATCGGCTGCCGAGTCCGGACCACGTAATCGACCAGGGACCGGGAGACATTCCCGAAGTCCTCGATTTCGGCATCCTCGTGGACGGTGACCGCCGGCTCCCCGTCGGTGGCTTCGGCCACCACCGACAGGCCGGCGTCGGTCTGGATGATCAGGTAGCCGGACCGGGCCCCGGCGGTCTCCAGGACGATCTCCATGAAGGTGGACAGGAGCCGCTCCCGGACGATCTCCCCCGAGATGGCCTGGGAAGCCTTGAGGACGGCCACCAGGCCGGCCGGGCCGTCCGCCGCCGGCTCTGTTCCCAAAGGCGTTTCCGCCGCCGGGTCCGGTGTGGTTTCGGGCAAGAGCGGGGCGTACTTCCGGTTCAACTGGGCCACCTTGGCCATGGCCCCCCACCGGAGATAGGCGTACTTGGCGTCCATCATGTAGGACCGGGCCACTTCCAATCGGCCCAGGGAGAGGATAAGCGGCGCGGCTGCCTCACAGGCCAGGGCCTCTTCGTGGACCCACCCGAGCTTCCGGGAGACGGAAGCGGCCCGCTCGAATGCCTCCACCGCCGCCCCCTTCCGCCCCTCGGCCGCCAACCGGTGGCCGGTCAGGATCTCGAGCTTCCCCTCGAAGGTCTCCGGGACGTGCCGGGCCCAGACGCTCAGCCGCTCCGCCGCAACCGCGGCCCGGTCCATCCGGTCGGCTGCCTCGGCGGGACCGAGCTGGGCGGCCCGAGCCAGCCGGACCAACCCGTCATGGAAGTAATAGAGCGGTATCATGGGCGTGGCGATAACCCCGTCAAGAAAAGCTTCAGCCGCGTCCGCCGCCGCCTCGGCCGCCGAAAAATCCTCGAAAAGGTAGGCCAGCATCATCTGGTGGAAATGGACCCGAAAGACCGCCGTCCGGTCGTTGGCCGCTACCAGGGCCGGGAGCATCCGCTCCTCGTCAAAGGCCCGGCCGGTCAGCCGCCGGGGGTCGGCCGCCTCGCCCATCAGGTTGAGGACCGCCTGGTGAAAGGACCGGATCAGGTGGACGATGTTGGTCTGGCCTCGCCCTTCCACCACTTCGGCAACCTTTTCGATCCGCCGGGACACCTCCCCCAGCTCCCGGCCCTCCAGAAAAGTCAGAAAGACCTCCCCGAAGGCGGCGTAGGATGCGTAGAGGAGATCGTCGAGCTCGACCCCGATCCGGCTCGCCCGGGCCAGGGGCTCGATGCTCTTTCGGAGAGGCGCCCGCCAGGGGCGGATGAAGTAGTTGGCCACGTAGAGGGTTCGGGCGCGGTAGGCCTCCGACTCGGGCCGCTCGGCCAGGCGGACCCCCAGTTTCCCGAAATCCCAGGCCAGCTCCACCGCCTCGGTCATCCCGCAGAGGATCACCCCGAAGGCCGCGTAACACTGAGCCGATGCCGGGGCGTTTCCCTCGGCCATGGACATTCCAACCGTCTTGAAGATGATCAGGGGCAGCAGGGGCGGGCGGATATGGTAAACCGCCGCGCTGACGCTGGTCAGAACCCGGATGACGGCCCGGCTCCGGGGATCGGACATGGCTGGGAGATCGGCCAGAGCCATCACTTCCCGGCCGCTCAGGTCATCGAGGACTCGCCGGAGCCCGTCCCGGATCGTGGCTCCGTCAATGGTCTCCGGAAAGCTCACCCCCAACTCGGCGACAATTTCGAGCGCCGCCGTGACCGACTCCTCGAGCCGGTCCCGGGACAACAGCGACAGAATCCGGACTTCGGCCACCCGAGCCCGCTCCTCGGCCGTCCGAAGGCGGCTCAGAGCCGTGTCGGCCAGCCGCTCCATCAAAGGGTGGTCGCCGGTGAGATAGGCGGTCCAGACCGCCTCCGTCCGGAGGTCCCGGACCAGCTCGTAGTCGGTTTCCCGGAAGTCACCGGAAATCCGGTCCAGCCCGGCCATGAAATAGTGGTGGGCCGCGTTCGGGTCGGCGGCCCGGCGGGCCCGCCGGCCGGCGGCCAGGTTGATCCGGGCCAGCTCCCGCCTTGGGGCCGGGGCATCCTCCGGCCCGGCGGCCCGGTTCAGGTGGCCGGCCACGTCGAAGACCGCGTCGGATTCCGTCAAGCCCGGTCCCGCCCGGGCCATGAGGATCTCACCGATCCGCCGGTGGATCGTTCGCCGGTCCGTCGGGTCCAGAGTGGCGGCGGCCGCTTGACGGACATCCTCGTGGGAGAAGGCGAGGGGAATCTCGCTCTTTGCGTCGTCATCACCGACGGCGACGATGATCCCGACGGCGGCGGCCGCCCCCAGCCACCGGCGGGTTTCCGCCACTTCGGCGTCAAGGAGACGGGCCAGGATCTCCAGGGTGACCCTCTGACCCAGACAGGCGGCAACGGCGACCGCCCGCCGGACCTCGGGCCGAAGGGTGGTCAGGCGGCCGGCGAGAAAGGCGGCCGCGTTGTCGGTGACGCTCCGGGCCGCGATCCGGGCGAGGTCCCACCGCCAGGGACTTGTCGGCCCGGGACGGTCTATCAGCCCCTCGTCGCGGATCGCTTCCACGAAGACCTGGATGAAATGGGGGTTGCCGTGGGTCTTGTCCAGGACCAGTTGGGCCAGGGGATGGACGTGCTCGGGGTTTTCGCCCAGGGCCGAGGTGATCATCTCGGTTACGGCCGCGAGTTCCAGGTGGGACAGGTGGATGACGGTGGCGGGATCGTCGTCCGGCTCCCGACTGGCGGTCAACAGGAGACAGCCGGGGATTCCCGCTTCGGCCCCGAGCCGGCGGATCAGGGACCGCGAGGCCGGGTCCGCCCATTGGAGATCGTCCAGAGCCAGCACCAGGGGCGGCTCCCCCTCACCGAAGGTCCGGATGAGCCGCTGGAAAACCGCGTGGAGCCGTCGCTCGCTGATGTCCATCACCGGCTCCCCGTTTTTCGCGGAATCGGCCGGCCAGGACAATTCGGGGATCAGCGCCGCCATCCGCCCCCCATCGTCGCCCAGGGCCGCTATCACCTGCTCCCGCCAGGCGGCCATCCGGGATTCGGGCTCCCCGAGGATCCCCCGGACCAAATCCCGGAAGGCCCCGATCAGGGCCCCGTAAGGCCGGCCGTCGGTGGGGGCGAAAGCCCCCATCGCCACCCGAGCCCCGGCACCCGCGAACCGGGAGAGCATCTCCCGGATCAGCGCGGTCTTGCCGATCCCGGGAGGTCCGACCAACCGGATCGAGGCCCACTCCCCCGCCCGGACCCGGTCGAAGGCTTCCAGGACCGCTCCGATTTCCCGGTCCCGACCCCGGAGGGACCTTGAATCCCAGACCACGGCGGGGTGCTCGTCCACCTCGGCCGTCTCCGCCGCCGTCAAGGCCGACAACAGGGCTTCAGCCGACCCGTACCGATGTTCCGGGGACTTGGCCAACAGAGTGGTAATGATCCGGGAGACCCATAACGGAATGCCCGGGTCCATCTGGTGGGGAACGGGCGGCTTCCGGGCGATATGGCAGTGGATCAGCCCCAGGCGGTCGTCGGCTGAAAACGGCGGCTGCCCCGTCAGCATCTCATAAAAGACCGCCCCCACCGAGTAGAGGTCCGCCCGGCGATCCACCGGCCGGTCCATCCGCCCGGTGGTCTCCGGAGCCACGTAGGCCGCCGGGACACTCGCGAGGTCCGGGGCGGTCCCGGTGTCGTGCCGGGCCGCCCCGAAGTCGATGAGCCGGAGGGTCGCCGACCGGCTATCCGCCTCCGGGCCGTAGAGGATATTTTCGGGGGAGATGGCACAGTGGATCACCCCCGCCTTGTGAATTCCGGCGAGGATCGTCGCCACCCCCCGGATCACCGACACGGCCGCCGCCGGGGTGAGGGGGCCGTCGGCCAGGGCCCGGTCCAGTGAGGGAGCCCGGATGTCCTCCAGGACCAGGGTCAGGGACCGGGGTCCGGACAGAAGCATAAGGACGTTCACCACGCCGGGAACATCGGCCAGGTGCCGGAGGCAGCTATACTCCCGCTGATAGCGGGCCGCCTCCCGGACCGAGTGGTACCCCCCGGCCAGAACCTTCAGGACCACGGTCCGGCCGTCGGACTCCCTGACGGCCCGGTGAACCCGGGTCGTCAGGCTCTCGTAGAGGGTTTCCGTCACCCGATAGCCGGAAGGGATCGGCATCTTACATCGCTCCGCCGCTTTCAGACATGGTTTCTCAACTGAAGCGCGATCGGGTGGGGATTCAGGTAATACTGGTCCCGGAGATAGGGCTGGTCGTATTTCCGGACGTAGTGGTTGATGAGGGTCAACGGGACGATCAGGGGGACGTGCGCTGCCCGGTACTGGTCGATCACCTCCAGGAGCTCGCGCTTTTCATCCGCCGACAACTGCTTTTTAAAGTAGCCCATAACATGGCTGATGACGTTGTTCTGTTTTTTCACCGTCGTCTTGAGCCCCAGGGCATGGGTCAGGAGGGCCTCGTACCGGTCGAAGAGGTCATCGGCCGCCATCGCCTTGCCGCCGGCCACGAGCTTTCCCATCTCCCGGTAATCGGCCGGGCTGTGGGAGAGAATGAGGAGCTTGTGGCGGGTGTGAAAGTCGATCAGGTGGCTCAGGCGCCGGCCCCGGGCCAGGGTTTGCCGCCAGCGCATCATGGTAAAGATCCGCTCGATGAAATTCTCCCTGAGCTTCGGGTCGTGGAGCCGCCCTTCCTCTTCCACCGGCAGCCGGGGGAAACGCTCCATGAAGATCCGGGCAAAGATCCCGACCCCCGTTTGGGCCGGTATCCCGCTCTCTCCGTAAACCTTGACCCGTTCCATGCCGCTCGACGGGGATTTGCTTTTGAAGATGAACCCGCAAAGCCTCTCATGGGCGAGATCCTCCACCCGGTCTTTTGCCCAGGCGACCATCCGGTCGGTGTGGTCCACCCGGGATCGGACCGTCACCAGCCGGGGATTGGCCGGGTCTCCCACCAGCCGCATGGCCTCGCGGGGAACCCCCAGGCCGCATTCCGTTTCCGGGCAGACGGGGACATACTCGACATACCGGCCCAGGGTTCCGGTGAGATACCGGTCGTGCTTGTGGCCGCCGTCGAACCGGACGTTTTCCCCCAACAGGCAGGTGCTGATTCCCAGCCGGAGCGGGGTGTCTTCCGAGGCCGTCATCGGTCACCCCCGGCCGGGATCGTCGCCCGGATAAAGCAGGTGTTGGTGTCTCCGTCCCCGCCCCGGCGTTGAGCGGGTGGCGGGTAGCCCTCGACCTCGATCACCCGCTCGGCCGTGTCGGTCGCCCCGTCGTCATCCCGGGCCGTGCAGGCGGCGGTGTAGGTCCCGTTGTAATAGACGTGAGTGAAGACCCCGGCGCCGTTGGCCGCCGGGTCCGACCCGTCGCCGAAGTCGGCCGTGTAGCCCACCACCTCGCCGTCCGGGTCCCGGGCCAGACAGGTCAGGGCCACCTCGAACCGGGTCACGTCGGCGGTCCGCTCAACCGACAGCGACTCGATTTCCGGCGGCTGGTTCCCGACCGACCCCGGCGGCGGAGTCAACCGGACCGTGATGTCCAGAGGACCGGCCAGCGCGTCGGCCCCGGAGTCATCGGTGACCACGCAGAAGGCGCTGAAGGTTCCATCGGCCGTATAGACGTGGGAAAACTCCCCCGTGGCCGAGGTCAGGATGCCCGTGTCGTCTCCGGGGTCGAGGGCGTAGGCGGTCACCTCGCCGTCCGGGTCGTGGGCCGCGCAGGTAAAATCCACCGTGAACCCGGCCGCCGCCGGGTCCACGGCCGCGTTCAGGTCGTCGATGATCGGCGGCTGATTCTGGGCCATCGCCGATGGGACCAGAATCAACATTGCCGCGAGCATCAGCGGGAAATCTCGTTTCAGGCGGGATGTGAGCTGCCGAGTGCCGACTGTCATGGGCCTTCTCCTTTTGCCCCATGGGGGCGGGTTGGGGGGTCGTTGAAAATGGTCTGGAGCTGAGCGGTCAACCGGGCTCGGGTAAACGGCTTGGCCAGAAAGCCCCGGGCCCCGCCGTCCAGGACCCGCCGGACCGGACCTTCCGTCGCGTAGCCGCTGCAAACGATGACCGGGAGGTCCGGGCGCCGGGCCACTATCCCGGAAAAAACCTGGTCCCCCGGCATGTCCGGTAATCCGATGTCCAGTATCACGGCATCTATCACAAACGCCGACGACCGCGCAAGCCGGATCGCCTCCGCTCCCGTCCGGGCCTCGATGGGGCGGTGGCCGAGCCTTCGGAGCATCTCCGAAGTCGCGGTTATCACGTGGGCCTCGTCCTCCACAATGAGGATGGATCGGGGGGTGACCAAGTTGGCGGGGTCAACGGGAGGCTCGCCCGGCGACGGGCGTGACTCCGCGGCCGGCAGGCCGATCCGGACCGTGGTGCCCTTCTCCGGCGCCGAATCGACGGTGATCCAGCCGTCATGGTTCTGGATAATGCCGAAGACCGCGGCCATGCTCAGCCCCCGGCCGGCGAATTTGGTGCTGAAAAAGGGCTCGAAGATCCGCTCCCGGGTCGCCTCGTCCATCCCCGAGCCATTATCCTCGACAACCACGGTCGCAAAAGCCGCTTCACGGTCGTCCAGGGGGGGACTTTCACCCCGGCCGGAGCCCTTTTCCGGCGCTTGGGTCCGGACGCGGATTCGGCCGCCCGGCCGGGTGGCCTCGATGGCGTTGTCGATCAGCGCGGTCAGGGCCATTTGAAGCTGGGTGCCGTCGGCCATGACTTCACCGGCGGCCGGGTAAAGGTCAACATCGACGGTCCGTTCCGAATCGAGGCGATGGCGCAGGAGCGCGAGGGTCTCCGTCACCAACTGGTTGAGGGAAAGCCGCCGGGGCCGGTATTTCCCCCCCTGGGCAAAGGCGAGCAACTGATCCGTGTGACGGCTCATCCGGGCCACCGAGTCCTGGATGGCGGTGATTTTGGCCGTCTCGATACGCCTTCCCTCGGTTGCATCCATCAGGAGCATTTCAGCGTTTCCGGAAATCACCGTCAGGGCGTTGTTGAACTCATGGGC
>CAZWGY010000182.1:0-8742 GCA_964633575.1 uncultured Desulfobacteraceae bacterium | reverse complement strand
GGGAGGGGTTGGATGAGCCGGGCGAGACGAATGGCCCAAACGATGATCATGGCCGTTGTCATCATGAATGAGGTCGGGCGATCGTTCCGTTTCCCGTCCTATCCCGGAAGGGTTCCTCCCGTCTCGTTCACATACCGCCGAAGGGTCCGCTCGATCAGCCGCCAGATCACCGGGGCGATCACCAGGATGAGCCCCAACGCCTCGATGCGGACCGGGTTCTTCAGGAAGATGGCGTTGACGATGGCCGGATCCTTCAAGAACCCGAAGTCTCTCTCGATGCCGATCTGCTCTTTGTAAAGACGCGGGATTCCTTCCGCGGGACCGATCTTTTCATGAGTTTTCGGGATGTTGGTGATCAAGTCCCTCCAAGTTCAGGTTCGATTCCTTGTCAATCCTGGAGAGGCATATCTAAAACTATGCCAAATATTTATCGCGAAATATCTCACGATCAAATCCACCTGATGCCGGCTGCCAGGGGTGTTGAATGTACGGTATAAGACCGGCCTGGAATGGAAACACCGATTCAAGAAGGAGTGTTGCGTATGATCGAAAATCAATGGATATCGTTTAATCCGGGGATCTGGGGGTTCGATTTCGCCTGTGCCCGGTGCGGGGCGGTCGGGAGCGCCGACGGCGACGCGCCGATCAGCGCCATGAACGCCATGCGGGAGCGCGGCTGGAGCTTTGATGAGGTCGGGGAGCAATACATCCCGACCTGCCCGGGGTGCTCGGGCTAGGGCGAGTCCCCGTCCCCGGCCAACCGGTCGGCGGCCGGAGCGCGGACCGGGGTTGATTCCCGGAGGAAGGCCGTCATCTCCGACGGCTCCAGCGGATGGCTGAACAGATAGCCCTGGACTTCCTCGCAGTCGTGGGAGCGCATGAACTCCATCTGCTCGGCCGTCTCCACCCCTTCGGCCACCACCTTGAGAATCATGTGCTTGGCCAGCGAGAGGATGGCCCGGGCCACGCAGATGTCGTCGGGCCGGTCGGGGATGTACTGGACAAAGGACTTGTCGATCTTGAGGACTTTCAGCGGGAACCGCTTGAGGTAGGTCAGGGATGAATAGCCGGTGCCGAAGTCGTCGATATGGAGCCGGACCCCGATGGCGTTCAGGGTTCCCATGATTTCGATGGCGGCGTCCACGTCCTGTGCCACCACGTTTTCGGTGACCTCGAGGATGAGGCTGTCGGCCGGGAGGCCGGTGTCAATGAGGACCGCCCGGACCATGTCGGCGAGGGTGTCGTTCCAGAACTGCCGGCCTGAAAGGTTGACGGCCACCGTCAGATCGGGGTAGCCGTCTCGCTGCCACTTCCGGGTCTGCCGACAGGCGGTCAAAAGAATCCATTCCCCGAGTTGGTGGATGATCCCGGTTTCCTCGGCCAGGGGGATAAAGGCGTCGGGGGTCAAGAGGGTCTCGGGATCTCGCTGCCACCGGACCAGGGCTTCGGTGCCGGTGATCCGCCCGGTCTTGACATCGATTTTCGGCTGATAGAGGAGCCGGAGCTCGTTTCGGTCGATGGCCTTCCGGAGCTGGTTTTCAAGATAGATCCGGCGCATGGCCTTCTGGTTCATCTCCGGGGTGAAAAGCCGGTATCGGCCCCGGCCCGCATCCTTGGCTCCGTACATGGCCATGTCGGCGTTTTTCATCAGGGAGCCTTCGTCCTCGCCGTCCGAGGGGTAAACGGCGATTCCAATGGAAGGGCTCGTCTTGACATCGTAGCTCAGCAATCGGAACGGTTTGGACAGGGCATCGATGATCCGGGTGGCCACCTCCGCGGCGATCTCTCCGTTTTCATCGACATCCGCGAGGATCACGGTGAACTCGTCGCCGCCCAGGCGGGCCACGGTGTCCTCTTCCCGGCAGCAGGTTTTGATCCGCTCGGCCACCTCCTGAAGAAGTTGGTCACCAACGTGATGGCCCAGACAGTCGTTGACGTTTTTGAACCGGTCCAGATCGAGAAAGAGGACCGCGAGCTTGGAGTTGTTTCGGCGGGCGCGGGCGATGGACTTGTTCAGGCGGTCGTAGAGGAGCGACCGGTTGGGCAGGCCGGTTAAGGGGTCATGGTAGGCCCGGCTCCGGAGCGCGTCCTCGCTGCGCTTGACGTCGGTGATGTCCTGAAAGACGCCCACGAAGTGGGTGATGGCCCGCGCCGAATCATGGATGGCGCTGATGGTGATCCGTTCCGGGTAGGCATCGCCGGACTTTCGCCGGTTCCAGATTTCCCCCGTCCACTGGCCCGTTGTCCGGAGGGTTTGCCACATTTCCCGGTAGAACCCTTCGGAATGACGGCCGGACTTGAGGAGGGCCGGCGTCCGGCCCACCGCCTCGGCCGCGGTGTAGCCGGTGATCCGCTCGAAGGCCGGGTTGACCTGCAAGATGATCCCGTCGGCGTCGGTGACGACAATCCCCTCGTGGGTGTTCTCCACGGCGGCGGCCATCAGCCTGAGCTGCTTTTCCGTCCGTTTTCGGTCAGTGACATCGATGATAGTGGAGCACAGGTAAGTTTTGCCGTCCATCTCCACCGGGCCGCTGAAGACCTCCACATCCCGGATCTCGCCCGACGCCAGGCGATGGCGGAATTCGTGGAAGCGCCGATCACCGTCCCGGGTGGCCGCCATGGCCGCCTGGAGCTCGGATGTCGGGAGCAGGTTGAAGTCGCTGATCCGCATCCCGGTGAGCTGCTTTCGGGAGTAGCCATAAAACCGGACCGCCGCCGCGTTGGCGTCCACAATGGCCCCCGTCTCCGCGTCGATCAGGAGTTTGATGGTCCGGCCGGCCTCGAAGATCTCTCGGTAGCGGCGCTCGCTCCGCCGGAGGCGGAGCACCTCCTCCCGCAGCTCCCGGACCTTTTTCCGAAGCACCCGGTTGACCCGCCCAAGGGCGGTGGGTCGCCCGCCGACCATATCCGCTGACGGGTCCTCCGGCTTGACGCCGATCGTTTCCGTTCCGTTCCCCCTCCGGGGGCATGATGGCTGAATCATAAATCAACACCGCCCGAAACCGCCCCCGGCTCGGGATTTCCGTCGGAGACGATGGTATAAGATGAATTTTCAATGGGATGGAGATGGACCCACAAAGGGGTCGTTCGCTCAAGAAGGAATTATTTTATGGAATTGTCCCCGAAAAGTCAATCCTCAAGTGCCGCGCCGCCTGGCCAGAACCCCCGCCAGCACGGCCGGGGATGTCCCTTCGACGGAAACCGCCGGCCGGAAAAAGGCGTCCGGCGGGAGGAACCGTCCCAGGACCACCGCCAGGCGGACCGGATCGGGATAATCGGCCCGGGCAAGCCGGATCACCGGCCGGTAGCCTCGTCTCCGGGACCGGATAAAGCATTCGTAGCCGTCATCCGTTTCGACGATCCCCAGATACCCGGTTCCCCGGCTCGCGAGGGCCGCCAGCCGGATCACGCCGATCGCTCCCGGCCGGGGATGTACTGAACCTTCTCCTGGCGCTTGAGCCATCGGACCTGGTAGAGGTCGAGCCGGCGGCTCTGGAGATTCCGGACACTCCCCTGCTTTCGAAGCTCCTTGAGCAAATCGAGATCGAGGTCAACCATCAGGGTCATTTCGGTGTTGGGCGTGGCCTCGGCCGCCACCGCGTCGTGAGGAAAGGCGAAGTCGGAAGGGGTGAAGACGGCCGACTGGGCGTATTGGATGTCCATGTTTTCGACCCGGGGAAGGTTGCCCACGCTTCCGGAGATGGCCACGTAACATTCGTTTTCAATGGCCCGGGCCTGAGCGCATCGCCGGACCCGGAGATATCCGTTTTTGGTGTCGGTCCAGAAGGGAACCAGGAGAAGGTTCATCCCCTGATCCACCAGGTACCGGGACAGCTCCGGGAACTCCACGTCGTAACAGATGAGAATCCCGATCTTCCCGATGTCGGTGTCGAAGACCTTGAGGGATTCACCGCCCTGGAGCCCCCAGTACTGGAGCTCGTCGGGAGTGATGTGGAGCTTGTACTGGCAGTCCCAGGTGCCGTCCCGCCGGAGGAGAAAAGAGACGTTGTAGAGCTTCTGGTCCCAGTATTCGGGCATGCTCCCGGCCACGATGTTGACGTTGTAGGTCAGGGCCATGTCGAGAAAGGCCTGGCGGAGCTCTTCGGTGTAGCCGGCCAGGGACCGCATGGCCTCGGCCGGGTCTTCCTGGTTGAGCTCGGACATGAGCGGGGCGTTGATCATCTCGGGGAAGAGGAGGATATCCGAGTTGTATCCGGCCACCGTATCGACGAAGAACTCCACCTGCTGGAGGAATTCCTCCACCGAGGTGAAGAGCCGCATCTGCCACTGGACCGCCGCCAGCCGGACATAGGATTTCTTCCCGCCGAAGAGCGGTTGCCGCCGGGCCTCGTAGTAGATGTTGTTCCATTCCAGCAGAACCCCGTAAGAGCGGCTGTGACGGTCCTCGGGGATGTACCCCGGCATGACCTTCTTGATGTGGAAGTCATTGGCCAACTGAAAGGTGAGCACCGGGTCGAAGACCTCCTTGTTCTTGACCATGGTGCAGTACTGGTGAGGAGTCATCTCGTCGCAGTGCTTCCGGTAGGCCGGAATCCGGCCGCCCAAAAGAATGCCCTTGAGGTTGAGCTGCTCGCAGAGCTCCTTTCGAGCGTCGTAGAGCCGTCTGCCCAGCCGCATGCCCCGGTAGTCGGGGTGAACGAAGATGTCGATTCCGTAGAGGTAATCGCCGTCCGGCTCATGGTTTTTGAGGTGGCCGTCGCCCACGATGTCCTCGTAGGTGTGCTGGTCGCCGTACTTGGAAAAGTCGATGATCAGGGACAGGGCCGCGCCCACCACCCGGCCCTTGTCTTCGATGCAAATCTGGCCCTGTTGGAACCGGGAGATGATGGAGGAGAGCTGGTTGTAGGTCCAGGCCCCCCCCATCCCGGAGTAAACCCGGTCCATGATCTCCTTGATGTCGTCGTAATCGGACAGCTCGATGTTGCGAAGCTTGAGCTTATGGCTCGTTACCGCGTCAGTGGTCTCCATGTATCGCGCCTTTCTGATTCAATGATGTTGAATGTTATGGATTGGGTGGGGAGCATCATCACAATGATGCGGATCATACCACAGTCTTCGGATTTGGGCAAAAGGGGTATGGTGGGACCACTGATCGTGGTATGATAAGCTCAATGGGCGGCGATGTGGACTCCCGACACGGAGACTCAGGTATGCGCCGCTTTTCCGCTTATGGTCCGCCTCGCCGTTTTCGTGGAATCCATTGACGAGGAGACCCGAAACCGACACGAGGTGGCCCACCTGGACCCGGCCACCGGTGTCCGGGTCTTCCCGACCTTCATCCGGACCGCTCCCGAAAGCCTCTGGACAGACGGGCAAACAGACGATATAGGGAGAACATGAGCGCCAGCTTTCTTCATCCGGCTCGACGGACGGAGCTCAACGACCGCCATAAGGCCAAAGCGGGCCGGTATGTCCTTTACTGGATGCAGGCATCCCAGCGGGCGGCCTGGAACCCGGCTCTGGAGTACGCCGTTGAGACGGCCAACGCCGCAGGCCTGCCCCTCCGGGTGGTCTTCGGCCTCACCAGTCGATATCCCGAGGCCAACGCCCGCCATTACACTTTCATGCTCGAGGGGCTCCGGGAGACCCAGGAGGCCCTGGCCCGTCGGTCCATCCCCCTGACGGTCCTTCCGGGAAAGCCGCCGGCGGTGGCCGTCGAGGCCGCCCGGGAAGCCGCCTGCCTGGTCTGTGATCTCGGCTACCTCCGCCACCAGCGGGCCTGGCGCCGGGAAGTGGCGGCGGAAGTCTCCTGCCGGGCCGTGACCGTGGAAGGTGACGCCATCATCCCGGTGGCGACCGCGTCAGACAAGGCCGAATACGCCGCCCGGACCCTCCGGCCCAAGATCCACCGGCATCTCCCCGACTTCCGGACGCCCATCCCCGAGATCCCCCTGAAGACCAGCGATCCGGACGGAGCTCCGGTCGGCATCGACCTGGCCGACATCCCCGGCGTCATCGCGGGCCTCGGGCTCGACCGATCGGTTCCGCCGGTCTCCGCGATTTACAGGGGCGGCACCGCCGAGGCCGAGCGCCGGTTCGAGATCTTTTGCCGGGAGGTCCTCCCCCGGTACGCCGACAACGGGAATCAGCCCCAGACCGACGACGTCTCCCATATAAGCCCCTATCTCCACTTCGGCCAGATTTCGCCGCTCTACCTGCTCCGGCAAGTCGAGGCGCTCGGCGGGGACGCTCCTGAAGCCCGGTCGGCCTATATCGAGGAGCTTCTGGTCCGGCGGGAGCTGGCCATCAACCATGTCTGGTACCGGCCGGACTACGATCGGTTTTCAACCCTGCCCGCTTGGGCCAGGACAACCCTGGCCGACCACGCGGACGATCCCCGGACGCCAACCTACACCGAAGCCGAGCTGGACCGGGCCGCCACTCACGACCCCTACTGGAATACCGCCATGGCGGAGCCGCGGAAGACGGGGTTTATGCACAACTACATGCGGATGTACTGGGGCAAGAAGGTCCTGGAGTGGACGCCGGACCCCGAACAGGCCTTCGATACACTCCTTCGGCTGAACAACCGCTACTTTCTGGACGGCCGGGACCCCGGCTCCTTTGCGGGGGTGGGGTGGATTTTCGGGCTGCACGACCGGGCCTGGAAGGAACGGCCGGTTTTCGGCAAGGTCCGATACATGGCGGCATCGGGCCTGGAGCGAAAATGCGACATCGCCGCCTACGTCCGCCGGGTCTCGGCCATACCGGAGCCCGACTGGCCGGACGATCTTAAATGAAACGGAGAACGGATGAATCACCACCATATCGCGATTATCGGGGCCGGCCCCCGGGGAACCTATGCCTTCCGCCGGCTGGCCCTGGCCCTTCATCGGAATCCGCCGGCCCGGCCGGTAACGGTCCACGTCATCGAGGCTTCGGGCAACTTCGGCGGGGGCCGGGTCCACGACCCGTCCCAGCCGGACTATCTTCTCCTCAACACCGTCGCCGCTCAGATTACCGCCGTCGGCGATGACGACCTCGAAGCCCGGCAATCCCCGGCCCGCCGGACGCTTCATGGCTATCTGGTCAGCGAGGGCCACGACATCGGACCCAATGATTATCCGCCCCGAGCCTTGCACGGCCGGTATCTGGCCGCCGTGTTCGACTGGACCGAGGGGACGCTTCCCGACGGGGTAACGCTCCAGCGACATCCCACCCGGGCTCTGGACATCGAGCCCGGGGAGCGCCGGCGGGTGGTTCTCGAAGGGGAGCCGCCGATTGACGCCGACGAGGTGATCCTTCTCACCGGCCACGGCACCAACCGGATCGTCCCCGGCTCGGCGGCCGAAGCCTGGCGTGATTTTGCCGACTCCCAGGCGGCCCTCGGCCGGAACGTCAGCTACATCCACCAGGTTTACCCCATCGAGCGAAATACCCGGCACATCGAGCCCGGCGAGTCGGTTTACGTGGTCGGGATGGGGCTGACGGCCATTGACGTCGTCCGGGCTTTCAGCCACGGCCGGGGCGGGCGGTTCGAGGGGGACCAGTACGTTCCTTCGGGCCGGGAGCCCTACGTCATCCTCGGCTCCCGGCTGGGAATTCCCTACTCGGCCCGGGCCGTGAACCAGAAGACGACCCAATACAAACCACGCATCTTCACCGAGGCGTTTGTCCGGAACCGGATGGAAGGCAAGGACCGCCTCGACTTCCGGACCGATCTTTTTCCGACGATCCTGGCGGAGATGGCCTACGTTTATTACGCCACCCGCCTGGGGGACGACTTCGGGGAGCGATACCTGGCCATCGAGGACGACGCCGCCCGTCAGGCGCTCGTGGCCGAACATCTCCCGCCGGCGGAGCGGTTCGACTGGGAAGCCCTGGCCGACCCCCTGGCGACGGTCCGGGCCCGCCGGCCCCCGGATAGGCCGCTGTTCGATTCCCTGGCCGACTACACCGGGTTTGTCCGCGACTTTATGGGGAAAGACCTGGCGGAAGCTCAGGCGGGGAACATGACCAGCCCCATCAAGACGGCGGTCGATTCGGTCTTGAGGGACTGCCGGGACAATCTGCGCCTGGCGGTCAACTTCGGCGGCCTGACGCCTGAGTCCCACCGGGACCTCAACACCGCTTTCGACCGGGTGAACAACCGGGTCGCGGTGGGGCCGCCCATCCGGAGCTCTCGGGAGCTGTTGTGGCTGGCCGAGTCCGGGATGGTCGGGTTTTCGGGCCCCGAGCCCCGGATCGAAACCGACGCCGAAGGAGGGGTGTTCCGGGTGATCAGCGATGCCGTGCCCGGATCGGAGCGGACGGTCCGCCACATCATCAACGGCCGGATTCACGGGGTGGACGTGGAAAACGACACATCCGAGCTGATTCGGAATCTCATCCGGCGAGGGATCGTCTCCCGCTATGTCAACACCGACGGAAAAACCCGATATCCCCTTCCGGGCCTGGATGTGACCCGGAATTTTCACGTGATTGGAACCGACGGGACCGCTCACCCCCACATTTGCGCCCTGGGCATCCCCACCGAGGGCAAAATCTGGTTCAACGCGGCCGATGCCCGGCCGGACGTCAACTCCAGCGCCATCGGCCAGTTGAGCGACTGGGCCGAGGCGGCGGTGGCGCGGCTCCGGGAGGAGCGTTAACCGTTTGGAATGAGCATTGAAGACATTATCAATGCAATACGGACAGGCAAAGTAAGGATTTTCGATCATACCAGAAACGAGGCTAAAGCGGATTCTTTTTTCCTGAAAAGAGATATTTTATCGTGAAAAT
>CAZWGY010000181.1:0-8750 GCA_964633575.1 uncultured Desulfobacteraceae bacterium | reverse complement strand
CTGGACCCGGACCCGGGAACACCGGAAACGCCTGAACGAACCCCCGCCGGCCGGCCAGACCCCCGGCATCCGGATCTTTGAAAACGCGGTAACCTATTTTCGTTCTCTGTGATTTTACGCGCTCAAGACGGTACAGGCGGGGATCGGTCAGACTATTAAAAGAGTTAATAGTTTGTTTCTACCTTCTCGCCCCATGATAATGTCCCGTTGATGTCCGGTACTTTCCAGCGGCTCGTCAATACAAGCGCTAACTTACCGTAATTAAATCTTAAACATAATGTTGAAAAAGGTGTCGGTCAGCGATCAAGGATGGTTACTCATCATGGCACAATAATTGTATCCAATGACGGATGGAGACAAATTGAAAAGGAGTGGATGCGATGAAAAAGCTAAGATTCAAAAATGAAGACGGCCTATCACTGGTCGAGTTGATGATTGTGGTTGCCATTATCGCCGTCTTGACGGCAATTATGATCCCCGCCGTGCTGGCATATCTGCCCAGCTATCGATTGAAAGCAGCGGCTCAGGATTTGGTGGGCAATTTTCAACTGGCCAAAGTAACGGCCATTAAACGCAATACGCTGTGCACAATGGTGTTCAATCAAGCGGTGGACGGCGAAACCTACGATTATGTAATATTCTGCGAGGAAGATCCGGCGAATAACAACTGGATGGAATACGACGACGGAGATGAGATCATCAGGAAAGTGAAGCTGTCGGAATATAAGGGCGTGTCTTTAAACAGTCTGACGTTCATTGATAATGATGACGATAAGCCAGCGGTCGCCTTCCGTCCCGATGGATTGACCCGGACGAACAGTGGGGGATTTGGCGCCGGCACCGTCAGCCTTATTGACGAAAGGGAATATGCACGGGATGTGGTTGTTTCCCGGTTTGGAAGAGTTCGGATGACCGATGCAAAGGATACCAACACCTGATATAGGAGGTGAAAGCAATGAATAATAAACTAATGAATTCACAAAAGGGGTTTTCCCTCATAGAGCTGCTGATCGTCATCGCCTTGACCGGGATCGTATCCGCCTCAATTTACGGGGCCTACTGGTCCCAGGAGCGCGTCCACAAGGCCCAGGCCATGGTCTCCGAGATGCAGAGCAACGCCAAATTGGCCATGCTGATTATTTCCAAGGATGTGCGGATGATTAACGCCTATCTCGGAGAGAATGGCATGGGATGGCTTGATGGTGATACTGGAGAAGAGAGTGGTGATTATATCAGGGGCCTTAAGGCGTGGAACAATTTAGACAATGGTTCCGACGCAATAGACATCGCCTATGCGGATCTTAATATTTCTAGTCCATTGGATAAAGATATGCCACATGGAAGTGGTACTCAATTTGTCGATGATGCGGGTGGATTTGAAGAAAAATTTGATGACGATGGGCAATTTTTAGTCATCATTACGGATTATGAAAAGAGCAATTTAATGGAGGTCACCAATGCGAATGCTAGCTCGAACAGTTTAACATTCAACCGCGGGACAAGCTCATTTAACTATCCGGCAAATAAGAACTGGGATCATGGTGGTTATGGTGTCGGAGCAATGATTTTTCTCGCCAAGTTTGTCTCGTATCGAATTGATCATTCAGACCCCGATCACCCGACGTTGGAGATGTCGGTAAACTTCGACCCCAATTCACATCCAGATGATCGACGATATGAACCCCTTACCCAGGACATCGAAGACCTCCAGGTGGCTTATATTCTAGTGGATGAAAACGGCGTGGTCTCAGAGGTCGATCAGCCGGATGATGACGACTATGCTGACGTTCGCGCAATCCGGCTCAGCATTGTGGCCCGGACCAGCAATCCCGTTATCGGGTTTTCGGGATCCAATCGGCCGGCCCTGGAGGACAATCCGGCGGGGACCTCGGACGATTATCAGCGGCGGGTGATCACCGAAACCTTTCTGGTCCGGAACCTGAACCTTTGATCGAGGGCATTGCATCATGGGAACAAAATATTCAATAACCATGTCCGGAAAAAAGGGGTCAAACATGAAATTGGCGCATAGATATAATCAAGGTGAGGGCGGCTTTACGCTCATTGAAATCCTGATCGCCATGACCATTTTCGCCATCGGCATCCTGGCGGTTACCTCCATGCAGATCATGGCCTTACAGACCAACGCCAGAGCCAGCCGGTCCACGGAGGCGTTCGCCGTTGCGACGGATAAGATGGAAGAGCTTATCAGGACGAATTATGACGATATTGATAGCTCCACCGATCCGGAGGTCGATGGGGAGTACACTACAACCTGGAACGTCACCGAGGACAACAACGCGGAATTCAAGACCATCACGGTGACCGTATCCTGGCATTATCTAAACGATCGGCAAATCTCATTGACCCGGATTCGGGGTGCCAAGTATGACGATGATGGGAATCGGTATTAACCCGACCCTTAACGCCCATCCGAAGGAGGAAGCGATATGAAACTGAATATTCGACACATGGATAACCAGGACGGCACCGTCTTGATCATCGCCCTGCTGATGCTGGTCGCGGTGACGGCTCTGGGCTTTTTTTCCACCACCACCAGCACCATTGAAAGTCAGGTGACGGCCAACAATAATATGTACAAAAAGGCGTTTTACGCGGCTGAAGCCGGTTTGGAGCGGGCCAGGGTGGTGTTGTCGAAAATGCTGGTCGATAACAACCAGTCCCGAATGGCATCCGGTGAAAAACCGGTCTATTCCTTTGCCCTGGACGGCAGCCAAAGCGGCGTCAACGCGGCTTCCCTGAACGCTGACGACCGCCCTGATTTCGAAAACGGCGCGGTCTGGTATAACAATGTCACCATCGGCGATTCCGCATATACCGTCACCCTGTATGATGACTGGGAAAGCGATGACGATGCGACATCGGACGCCAATGGCAGAATCTGGGCTCGGGGGGAGGGGACCGCGCCCGGCGGAGCGGAATCGGCCATTGAGCTCCTGTTGGGTGGGGAATATGACGAGGAGGCCATTCAAGATTACACGGCCCAGGCCGGCGCGGGCGCCGTCAAGTCGTCCGAAGGGGGCGACAAAGGGGGTATCACGGATTTTACGACCCAGGCAGGTGGCCTGGGGACGTGATTGAATACCTTAAAATGAACTGTAAACCGCCCGATGTGGCAAAATACGGCAGGAGGATTTAACCATGAGACGCAAAATGGAGACAAAACCGTTTTTGTATATGCTGGCGATGCTGGCGGCGGCCGCGATGGTGATGACGATGCTGTCCGGCGGCGCGGCATTAGCGGCGGTTCAGACGGAAACCACCGGCTGCGCGGTGAGTCCGGTGAAAAACTACGGAGAAGGCGGCTTCGATGAGACGGAGTTTAATCTCGCGAACATCTACACGGATGAAAACAACGATTTCTACCTGGAGACCGGCGCCCAGCAGGTCAACCCGGACCGGATTATCATCCCGTTTGATCAGGAAGTATTCGCGACCTTCATCTCTGAAGGGGCGGGATATGAATCCGATTTCGGATATGTGAAGCTGGAAGATGTGGTGGAAAAGGATGACGATGGAAACATCCTTTACAAAAAACAGGAGGAAGTGACCACCAGCCTGATCAGCGGCGGCGGATCCGATATCTGGGGAGGCAGTGACGAATTTCACTATCAATATCATGAGCAGGATGGAGATTTCGACGTTAGACTGAAGCTTCATTCCCTCGAAAACACCAATGGATGGGCGAAAGCCGGCCTGATGGTTAGGGAAGATCTCGACGACGACAGTCAACACGCGATGATGGTGGTTTCCCCCGGCAACGGTTATAGCTTTCAGTATCGGGACTCAGAGGGCGGCAGCAGTAGCAACGGCGGCAAAGAGGGGTCGGCATCCTACCCGAGCTGGGTCCGTCTGGTTCGAAACGGCGACACCGTTACCGGTTATTGGTCTGCAAACGGAACCAGTTGGAATCAAGTCGGTTCTCACACATTCCCCAGTGGTGGTGGCAAATTTTCCACCAACAACGTCCACTTGGGAATTGCCATAACCAGCCATAATAGCGGCACCTTATGTACCGCCGAAGTCAGTGATTACGAGATCGTCGGGGAAACGGCACCGTCGTTTACGGGCATCGATATCGGCAGCCCGTCGCCCGCCGGAGGCTATCAGGAAAGCGGAAGCTATACCTGGGTGTATGCGCCCTATAACGCGGACGAAGACGAGCTATACGCCCGGGACGCCTATGGTATGTTGATCGAAAAGTTTATCGGCTGGGAAAACGTTCCGGACGAGGACAAGCAACCCATTTTTGTCGAAACCAACGGTGGAACCGTGCTGGACAGCAGCGCCCATTTGCCGGGATATTCGAGCAGGCCGAACACCGAAAGCGCCTTAAGAACGTGGGAGGACGGCACAGGACTATACTTCATCCCCAACGGTGACGGCAGCGTGAACGAAAAGGACATGCGGAAATCCCTGGGGACGTTCGAGGCGGGGACTGAGCTGGTGTTTTTTCTGAGCGCGGATCACCATTACAATGAGGCCGATTCCGGGAGTCTCTTGACTTATTTCACCAAAGAAGACTGGAATCCGGACACATACGACAGTACGGTTCCCGCCGCGGATTCCGATTGGTGCCTGGAAACGAGCGGGGGCAATTGTGTCCGGTTCAACAAGCGATACCAACTTGGTGTGTCCGGCGGCGAACAATGGCGAATCGACGCGGGCTGGATGACCACCACCTCCATCAACTCCCTGAAAAACAACTGGGGCGTGGAGCTGGACGAGAACGATGAATATATCATGGAGATCACCGACGGCCAAAAGTACGAGCACGTGATTGTCGGCGCCCCGGCGGATGATCCCAATCAGTGGATTCTCGGTTTTGAGGATTTGAAGGGTGGGGGTGATACAGACCATAACGACGTGGTGTTTCGAATTGAACGGAAGACCGGTGGTGAGGCCGAGCTGAAGCTGGACAATGCCATCCCCGCGTCGGCGAGCGGCGATGAAAGTGTGTACTATACGGGGGTGACGTTCGAGACGTGGGACTACATGCCCTGCGACGGAAAAACGTGGATTAATTATGAGGTGTCCATCGACGGCGGAACCACCTGGGTTGAGATCCCCAACTCCGACTGGGACGTGGTCAAGTGCTGGTCGGAAAGCAGCGGCGTGGGGGGAGCGGTGGACGACTGGACGCCGGGCACCAGTGATCCGAGATGCACGAACAGTAGCTCGGATCCCAGCCCCTATACCTATCGCAAAAAGCGGATCGATTTTTCATCCATGGGAATGATTGGCCAGGAGCTCCTCTGGAAGGCGACCTTCGAGAGTGAAAACGAAAACTGCATGCCGAAAATTTTGAATGTGAACCTGGAGGGCAGCGTGGCCCGCCATGCCTTTTTCTCCCGAGCATCGCCGGTGGCCCAGGCCAATGTCATGTACTCCGGTAATTACGAAACCCCCGATCCCAGTGATAGCGAGTGGATCCAGGAGCCCACCCTTCGGGGCCACGTGATCGCCACTCAGTTGTACGACCCGGCGAATCCCTCCGGCGGCGCCTCCACCAGCGAACTTTGGGACGCGGGCCAGGCTCTGGCCGACATGTCGGTGGCGAACCGCAACATCTACTTTCCGGACGTATCGGCGACCTATGTGGATAGCGAAAGCCTCACTCTGAATAAGGAAGACGGCAAAACCTTCACGGGTACGCTGAGTAACACCAATCTCTCC
The DNA here is from genome assembly GCA_964633575.1 of uncultured Desulfobacteraceae bacterium. Classification (GTDB taxonomy): domain Bacteria; phylum Desulfobacterota; class Desulfobacteria; order Desulfobacterales; family JAABSP01; genus CAYNGG01. Next base: position 3,053 of record CAZWGY010000181.1, on the reverse strand, counting down.
GCCGGCACCTTGCTGATCGTCATGACCGTGGACGGGGAAATTGAGCTGTTCCGGGATAAATTCACCAACGAGCTATCGGGGGACCGGCGGGGGATTGGTAGCATCAATCGGTTTACCGGGGATTTCGAGATCATTCTGGCCAGCGCCGTAGCAGACGATGCCGTAGTCGACGATGCATCGGCATCCTATGTGTATTTGACCTACAGCGGGTCATCGACCTTGAAGACATTCACGTCATCGAACCTGGACAAGGACCTGTTGGGGATGAATCACCGTTATCCCTTTTCGAAGACTGATTTTAACAACGATGGAACCATCGATGATACGGACCGGGATCTGTTGATCGACTGGGTCCGGGGAAAGAATCTGGACGGGACGGAAAAAGCCTGGCCGCTGGGGCCGGTGGACCATTCGATGCCGGCGCTGGAGACGCCCCCGGGCAACCCCGCCTGGCTCTATGGAACGGCGGTCAGCGATGATCAGAAGAATTCGTACATTGATTTCCGGGGCCTGAAGGCGGGTGAAAGTGATACCATCGCGGAAACCTTGCAAGCCAGAAGATCCGTGCTCTACGTGGGCTCCCGCGGCGGAATGCTCCATGCCTTTGACGCGGGGGATTTCCGTTGGGGCAATAACCCGGATACAGCCGGAGTTGAGGAGAAACGGGGATACTTCAAGGATGGGAATTACGGCGACGGCTCGGAGCTGTGGGCCTTTATCCCGGGCAGTCTCCTGTCCAAGATGAAAAACAACCTCTTGAAAGAAGAGGACCAGGCGTTTGTGGATGCGTCCCCGACGGTGGCGGACATCTACGACGGCAGTGACTGGAAAACGGTGGTGCTCTCCGCGCTGGGCAACGGCGGGGACTCGGTGTTCTGCCTCGACGTGACCAACCCGGACAGTCCGCAATTTATGTGGGAGTACACCCACCCCGATCTGTTCCGGAGCCGGTCCTCACCGTCCGTGGCGGCCGTCGGCCAGATCGTCGATGCCAATGGAAACCCGAAGTGGGCGGCCTTTTTCGTCTCCGGCGAGGTGGCCGACGACGAGTATCCGACCATCTTCGTCATCGACGTGGCGACGGGCAGTTCGATATCCATGACCAACTCGAACGGGAACAGCATTGATAAAATTGTCCTGAACGCAGATTCCGACGGCAAAGGCGGCATCGCCAGCGGCCAGCCGGCAATGGTCGATTCCGACTTTAACGGCTACGTGGACCGGCTCTACATCGGCACCGATAAGGGGAACATGTACAAGGTCAACATACCGGATGATCCGGAATCGGCCAGCGGACGGGTCAGCCATTGCGTCATCAACAGCGACACGGAAACCGATGGAGGTGATTCCGTGGATACCGGGGATGTGGGGAACCCCATTTACGGGTCCCCCGCGGTGGTGGTGGACAACAGCATTGCCTCGGACGGGTCCATCAGCTATAATATTCGGGTGTTCTTCGGTACGGGGGACAGCCCTTATGCTGACGAGAACATCAACACGGCGGAAACCAATTATCACTTTTTCGCCTATCTCGACCAGGATGACAAAGGGGCCTGCGGGGATGCCAAGCTTGACTGGCTGTATACCCTGCCGGCCGGCGAGCGGGTCTGGGCGTCAGCATTTGCGTCGGCGGGTCAGATCTATTTCGGCACCACCACCGCCGAGACCGAGGACCCTTGTGAGGGCTACCAGGAGGGCGCGGATACCGGCAGCCTGTACGCGGTGGACCAGAAGCTTGAAGAGGGAGCGAGCTTGAGCCCGGTTCAAACGGATGTTGGTGATAACATCAACGTGTCGCCGGTTACAACCGATGAGCATGTGTTTGTGAAGAAGCCCTCCGGCGAGGTGGATGTTATCGGCGACGGTGAGTTCAACAACGAGGTCAAAGGGAAGGGGCGCGGACAGAGCAAGGTCCTGTTGTGGCGGGAGGTGCAGACCTACTAAGCCATTTGCTTATGTCCAGCTAAATCAATGAATCCAGCGATGAGCCGGATGTGTGCCTCCTTTTGAAGCCAAAGGGGGCGGCATCCGGTTTTCGCGATTGATACGGATGGAGCTTAGCCATGAAAGGTACACTGGCTTGTGTGAGTGCGATAGGGTTGATATTGATGCTGACCTTACTAGTGCCGGTTTCATCATACGGCGAGTTTTACAAGTATCGCGATGAAAACGGGGTTGTCCGGTTTACCGACAACCTGGCCGAGGTGCCAAAGGATCAGCGGCCGGAGGTGGAAAGCTATGTGGAGCCGAGCGATTTCGAGCAGCCCGAGCCGGAGCCGGAAAAATCATCGTCGCCGGAACGCCGGGCGCTTAGGAGAGGGCCCGCCGATCAGTCGGAGGACGAGACCCTGACGCCGGAGGAGCGGGCGGCCCAATTGCGGAAGGAGAAAGAAACGCTGGAACAGGAATATGAGGCGATTGTGGAGGCCCAAAAAGAGCTGGCCGCTCAGCGGAGAACGCTTAAAACGCCGGCCTCCTACAATGAGCATAACGAGCAACAGCGACGGTTGAGAGATCGGGCGGAGGCCTATGAGCGGTGGCGGTCCGATTTCGAGGCGAGGGTGGAAGCGTATAACCAGTCGATTGAGCCGGATCTTCCGGAAGAGTGATCAAATCGCCATCGGGGTACCTTTGCAATGCCGAAACGGAGGGCGGGAACCGACATTCCGTAGATTGCTTTTTCGTTTAAACTCCGGCGGTTTGAAAATGGTTTGCGGGCTGGGGGAGACTGGCCCGCGCCCCGAATCCGGTATTAAAATTTAAGCCCGGAAGACCGCCGCCTTCCTCAATTCATGTTGCGGGGGCAAGCCCTAGTGGTTGCCCTGCAATCCCATCCGGAATTCCGTCATGACAATGGCGGCCACGAGGGTCCGCCCCTCAAAGCGCCACACGCCGGTGCGACAAAAGACCTCCGAGGTTTTGGAAACCTCGGAGGTCTTTCGATTTGTGACTCGCGACCTTCCGCAAGGATCAACAAACCATCTGGAACGACACCATGAAACGTACATTCCACACCCCAGCGAGCAAGAATCCCATGAATTTTAGCCCGAGCT
>CAZWGY010000180.1:0-8769 GCA_964633575.1 uncultured Desulfobacteraceae bacterium | reverse complement strand
AACCTCGGAGGTCTTTCACAAAACCTCGGAGGTCTTTCACAAAACCTCGGAGGTCCCCATTCATCCAGACCGGAAAGGATGGATACCATGGATGCCAAGCTGACCGACAAGCTCCGGCCTCTGGAGCTCCTGCTCCTCGACGTTGACGGAGTGCTCACCGACGGACGGCTGATCTACACCGACGGCGGAGCCGAGACCAAAGCCTTCCACGCCAGGGACGGTTACGGGCTGAAGCTCCTGATGGCCCATGGCGTCCGGGTGGGGATCGTCACCGGCCGTTCGTCGGATTTGCTTTACCATCGGTGCCGGAATCTGGGCATCGACCTCATCTACGACGGGGTGGCGGACAAGGCCGCCCCTCTGGCCGAAATCCAGGAAAAGACCGGGCTGTCGGCGGCGGAAATCGCCTTTATGGGCGACGATCTTCCCGACCTGCCCCTCCTGCGCCGGGTGGGATGCGCCATCACGGTGGCTGACGCCCCTCCGCCGATCCCGGACCACGTGGATCTCGTCACCCGCCGGCGGGGGGGCGACGGAGCCGTTCGTGAGGTCTGCGAGGCCATTCTCCGGGCGAAAGGGGTTTGGGCGGCGATCATCGACCGGCTCATCCAATGAAGCGCCGGCGGACCATCCAACGGGTTCTGGCCCTTCTGGCCGGAGCCGCCCTCCTGGGGGTGATCGGGGCTTTTGCGCTCTATCAGGGAATCCTGGAGCAGCCCGATGCCACGGTGGCGCCGATGCCGGACGCGGCCACGGTGGCCATGGAGTCGGTCCATCATCAGGCCAGCCGGGGCGGACGCACCGAATGGAGCCTTGATGCCGAGTCGGCCCAATACGGGAACTCGAAGGGCCGGGCGGTCTTCGACGGGGTAAAGGTCACGTTTTACCCGGAAAACCGGGACCCCGTTACCGTTCGAGCCCGCCAGGGGACACTCCAGACCGATTCCCAGGACATCCGGATGGCCGGGGATGTGGTGGTTCGGACCGGGGATCTCGAACTGACCACCGAGTCGCTCGTCTATCACCATGGCCGGCGGGAAATCACCACCGACGCGCCGGTCCGGATCCGGGGCACCGACATCCGGCTGGATGGCGATGCGCTCCGGATCGACCTCAACACCGATACGGCCCGGTTGACGGGCCACGTCAAGGGGACTTTTCATGCGGACATTTCGCTTTAGCGCCGCCGTCGGAGCGGCAATCGCCCTCGCCGTCGTCATTCCGGCCCTGGCCCAGACGCCGGCCGATGAACCGGCCGAGCCCGCCGATCCGGCGGCCATCGAGATCCAGGCCGAGACCCTGGATGTGGATAACGCCGCCCGGGTCGCCGAATTCATCGGATCGGTGACGGCCACTCAGGGGGAGACCGTGATCACCGCTGACCGGCTCCGAATCCACTATCGGGACGGTGAAACGCCCGGCGGAGCGGCCGGGGCCGAGGGGGCCATCGACCGGGTTACCGCCGAGGGGACGGTGACCATCCGGTTCGACGACAAAGTGGCCGAAAGCGAGACGGCCACCTACAAGATGGCCGAACGGGTCCTGACGCTCACCGGAACCCCGGCCCGGGTCACCAGCGGCCGGGACGCCATCACCGGGTCCCGGATCATCGTCGAGCGGGAGACGGGACGGATCCGGGTGGAAAGCCAGGGCGAAGGCCCGGTCAAGGCGGTGGTCTATCCGGGCCGGACCGGGCTCCAATAAATGCCCCGGCTCGCCGTCAGCGACCTGGTGAAGGTCTATCACGGCCGGATGGTGGTGGACCGGGTGAGCCTGGCCGTGGACAGCGGTCAGGTGGTGGGTCTGCTGGGTCCAAACGGGGCCGGCAAGACCACCACGTTCTACATGACCATAGGACTGGTGCGCCCCGACGGCGGGCAGGTTTTCCTTGACGATGAGCCGATTACCGACTACCCTATGTACCTGAGAGCCCGGCGGGGCGTGGGTTATCTGCCCCAGGAGACTTCGGTGTTCCGGAAGCTCACGGTCAAGCAGAATATCCAGGCGGTTCTGGAAATTTTTCCCATGTCGGCGGCTGAGCGTGATGTTCGAGCCGATGCGGTGCTCGATGAGCTGGGCATCCTCCGCCTGGCCGGTCAGAAGGCCGGAGTCCTGTCCGGGGGAGAACGGCGTCGCCTGGAAATCAGCCGCGCGCTGGCGACCAACCCGTCGTTTATCCTGCTGGATGAGCCCTTTGCCGGGGTGGACCCGCTGGCCGTGATCGACATCAAATCCATCATCGGCCATTTGAAGCGCCGGGGTATCGGAGTGCTCATATCGGATCATAACGTCCGGGAAACCCTCGGCGTTTGCGATGAAGCATACATCTTAAACGACGGCCGGGTCATCGAATCCGGGCCGCCGGCGGCGATTGCCGACAGCGAAATCGCCCGGCGGATATATCTGGGAGACGAGTTCAAGCTCTGATATGGCCATTGAGCTGAGACAACAACTTAAACTGAGCCAGCAACTGGTGATGACTCCCCAGCTCCAGCAGGCTATCCGTCTGCTCCAGCTCTCCCGGCTGGAACTGATGGATACCATCCGCCAGGAGCTCGAGGAGAACCCGGCCCTCGAGGAGGTTCAGGAATCGGTCGTTGAGGAGACGTCGCCGGATGGGCCGGAGGAGCCCGCTCCCGAGGGCGAGGCGGAAAAGGAAGTCACCATCGAGGAAACCCTCCAGGGCGCTCAGGACGCCATCGACTGGAGCAACTACCTCGACGAGTACAACACCCCGGGGAAGGTCCACTACGAAGGCGAGGAGCGGGAGGCGCCCCAGTATGAGGCTTTTGTGGCTCAGCGGGAGTCGTTGAGCGACCACCTTTTCTGGCAGCTCCTGATGACCGGCCCCAGCGAAGCGGACCAGCAGATCGCATCCGTAATCATCGGCAACCTCAATGCTAACGGATATCTTGAAGTTCCCGCCGCCGACGTGGCTGCCATGAGCGAGCAAACCGAGGAGGCGGTGGAACGGGTCCTGGCCCTGATCCAAACCTTTGACCCGGTGGGGATAGGGGCTCGAAACCTGAGCGAATGCCTGCTCATCCAGGCCCATTATCTGGAAACCGATACCCCGATCGTCCGGAAAATCATCACCGGACAGCTCAACCATCTGGAAAACCGGAATTACAAAGCCATCGCCCGGGCCCTCAAGATCAATGTGGCGGACGTGGTCGCCGCGGTGGAGGTAATCCGGGGACTCGACCCCCGGCCCGGCCGACAGTTCGCCGAGGAGCATCCCCAGTACATTACGCCCGACATTTACATCTATAAGATCGAAGACGACTTCGTTATCGTCTTAAACGACGACGGGATGCCCCGTCTCCGGGTCAACGCTTTTTACCAGAGTGCGGTAGGCCGCAACGGCGCCTTTACCAAAAACGCCCGGGAGTACATGCAGGAAAAGCTCCGGTCAGCTTCCTGGCTGATCAAGAGCATCCAGCAGCGTCAAAAGACCATCTACCGGGTAATGGAAAGCATCCTTAGTTATCAGCGGGATTTTTTTGAAAAGGGCATCGAGCACCTCCGGCCGATGGTCCTCCGGGATGTCGCCGATGACATCGAGATGCACGAATCGACCATCAGTCGGGTCACCACCAACAAGTACGCTTACACCCCCCAGGGCATCTTCGAACTGAAATACTTCTTCAACAGCTCCATCCAGCGGACGAACGGAGAGGCCATGGCCTCGGCCAGCGTCCAACAGCGAATTCGGCAGCTCATCGACGCCGAAAACCCCAAGGCCCCTTACAGCGACGACAAGATCGCCGATCTGCTCAAATCCGCCAACATCCGGATCGCCCGGCGGACCGTTGCCAAGTACCGCGAGATGATGAAGATCCTGCCGTCGCACAAACGGCGGCAATACTAGTACCAGCAGAGGAGTAACGCGATGCAGACATCCGTGACGTTCAAGAACATCGACCCCTCGGATAACCTGAAGGCCTACGTCGGCGAAAAGCTCGATCGCTTCGACAAATACCTCGACAATCCGGCGGAGGCCAGCGTCGTCCTGTCGGTGGAGAAATTCCGCCACATCGCTGAGATCAACATCATTGGAGACCGGCTGAAAATCAAAGGAAAAGAAGAAACCAGCGACATGTACTCGGCCATCGACATGGTCCTCGATAAAATCGAGGTCCAGATCAAGAAAAACAAGGAGAAGATCCGGGACCGCCGGGGTGGCGGGGCCAAGGAGCGGGCCCTGGATGCCATCGACACGTTACCGGTCGATGATGAGCCCCCTCGGCAGGTCATCGAAAAAAGCATCGAATACAAGCCCATGGACGTTGAAGAGGCGGTGATGCAGATGGACCTCAGCGAGGAAAATTTCCTGGTCTTCACCAACGCCAAAACCGACCGGATCAACGTCTTGTACCATCGGAAGGATGGCCATTACGGGCTGATCCAGCCCAACCCGTAGGCCGGCGAGTATGAAAATTCTCGATGTCCTCCATTCAGACGCCGTGCTCGTCGACCTCCGGTCCAAAGACAAAAAGGGGGTCATCGAGGAGCTGGCCCGCCCCGTGGCCGAGCTCGCCGATGTCAGTCACGAAGCCCTTGTTCGAGTTCTGATGGAACGGGAGCGCCTCGGGAGCACCGGAATCGGCGGTGGGATCGGCATTCCCCACGGCAAACTCAAGGACCTCCGCGAGCTCCTGCTTGGCTTCGGGCTGAGCCGGCGGGGGGTGGCCTTCGATTCGATGGACGGGCGGCCGACCTACATTTTTTTTCTTCTGGTCACCCCGGAAAGCTCCACTGGTGACCATTTGAAGCTGCTGGCGCGGATCTCCCGGATACTCAAGGATGAGCCGTTCAAGGAGCGGCTGATGGCGGCCCAGACCGCTAACGAGGTCATCGAAGCCATCCGCGTTCAGGATGACTCGTTTTAGGCCCATTCCGATCCCATAATGCAACGGCATAAGATTTTTATTATCACCGGGTTGTCCGGGTCGGGCAAAAGCACCGCCATCGCGGCGTTCGAGGACGCGGGGTTTTACTGCGTCGATAACATGCCGGTGGCTCTGTTGCCCAAGTTTCTCGAGCTGCCCATTCATGACGACGCCGCCATCGCCGGCTTCGCCTTTGTCATGGACCTCCGGGAACGGAAGTTCATGGAACGGTATCCGACGGTCTTCGACACGCTCCGGCAGCGGGGGTGTGATTTTTCGATCCTCTTTCTGGAAGCCGACGAAAACGTCCTGCTGAAACGTTTCAGTCAGACCCGACGCCATCACCCGCTCTCCCAGGATAAGGGGTTGCTGGAGGGTATCCGGGCCGAGCAGGCCCAACTCGAGGCGCTCAAGACCGTCGCCAACCATGTGATCGACACCTCTCACTACAATATCCATGAACTCAAGTCGATCATCTTCGATATTTTGGGAGAAGCCAAGCAAGTCCCGGTGCTGAAGATCCATGTTCAATCCTTCGGGTTCAAATACGGGCTTCCGGCCGAGGCGGATATGGTCATCGACGTCCGATTCCTGGCCAATCCCTATTTCGTGCCTCATCTAAAGGCCCTGACCGGACTGAGTGACGAGATCACGACCTATATCATGGATCAGCGGGAATCGCGGATTTTTCTGGAAAAGTATCTTGATCTTATTGACTTTCTAATCCCCTTATACGAAACGGAGGGCAAGGCTTACCTGACCATTGCCGTCGGCTGCACCGGTGGCCGCCACAGATCGGTGGTCATGGCGCGTCGAATCTACGACCACATCAAAACCCCCAACCGGCGGGTGGAAATCACCCACCGGGACATCGAGCATGACGGGGTGTAGGTCCGATTTCGGGCCGAGACGGCAACGAACAGGTATTTCACCATTATGATCGGAATTGTGATTGTCACCCACGGCAAGCTCGGAGAGGCGCTGATCGACGCGGCCACATTCATACTTGGGGCCGAGCCCGAGGCCACCGTCTCCGTCTCCATCAACATCACCGAGCCGGCGGACACGCTTCGGGAGCGGATCGCCGAGGGGATCAAGGCCGTTCGCCGCACGCGGGGCGTACTGATCCTGACCGACATGTTCGGCGGAACCCCCTCAAACCTCAGCTATTCCTTCCTGGAGGAGGGACGGGTGGAGGTCATCTCAGGGGTCAACCTGCCCGTTCTCATTAAAGCGGTAAACTCTCGAGACGGGATGGGGCTGGCTGAGCTGGGCGAGTGCCTGGAGGCTTACGGGAAAAAGAGCATCAGCCTGGCCAGCGGCATCCTCAAGGGCAATAAACGAGGATAGGGGCACCCTGGTCGGCCGGCGGGTGGACCGGCTTCGGCCGGAGAATCTCGACGCGGTGGTTTCGCTGGAGGCCAGGTGCTTTACGACCCCCTGGAGTAAGGCGGCGTTGGCCGGGGCGATGGTTTGCCCCCGAACGACGCTTTTATCCATCCGGGCCACTGACGGCTTGACCGCCATTGTCGGCTACATGATCTTTCGGGTCATTGCCCCGGAGGCCGAGATCTTCAGAATCGCCGTGGACCCCGGCCACCGCCGGCGCGGCGGCGGGTCGGCGTTAATGAGCGAGGGCCTTCGGCGGGCGGCCATCGCCGGTGCCCGGACGGTTTTTCTGGAAGTCCGGGCCGAAGACAACGGAGCACTGGATTTCTATCAAACATTCGGATTCGCCCCCTTGGGACAACGCGGGGGATATTATGGAGCGTCCGGGGAAGACGCCCGAATTCTCACCAGGACCTTATAATCAGGTCATTGCAGGGAGGTTCAATATGACGACGAGGATCGGTATCAATGGTTTCGGCAGAATCGGACGACTTGTGTTCCGGGCGGCGCTCAGCCATCCGGATGTCGAGGTGGTCGCCATCAATGACCTGATGGACGAGGCGCTTCTCGCCCACCTGTTAAAATACGACTCCGTCCACGGCACCCTGAACGAAACGGTGACATCCGAGGCGGGGGCGATCACCGTGAACGGAAAGAAGATCCAGGTCACCGCCACCAAAGACCCGGCCGAGATCGCCTGGAAAGATGCCGGAGCCGACATCGTGGCCGAATGCACCGGGCTATTCCGGGATGCCGACAGCGCCGGCAAGCATCTCCAGGGCGGAGCGAGGAAGGTGATCATTTCGGCCCCGGCCAAGGGACCCGACATCACCATCGTCATGGGGGTCAACTCTCACCAGTACGACCCCAAGGCCCACCATATCATCTCCAACGCATCCTGCACCACCAACTGTCTGGCACCGGTGGCCAAAGTCCTCATGGAGCACTTCGGCATCCGGTCCGGCCTGATGACCACCATTCATTCCTATACCGGGGACCAGCGGCTTTTGGACTTTCCCCACAAGGACTATCGCCGGGCCCGGGCCGCTGCCCTGTCGATGATCCCCACCACCACCGGCGCCGCCAAGGCGGTCGCCCTGGTGATCCCCGAGCTGGATGGGAAGCTCAACGGGCTGGCCATCCGGGTCCCCACGCCGAACGTTTCCATTGTTGACGTGGTGGTGACGGTGGAAAAGGCCGGAGTTACCGCCTCGGATGTCAACGAAGCCCTGAAATCCGCGGCCGACGGCCCGCTTAAGGGGATACTGGGATACTCCGATGAGCCTCTCGTCTCCACCGACTACAACGGTTGCCCCCTTTCTTCGGTGGTGGACGGGCCGACCACCTACACGGTGGACAACATGGTCAAGGTCCTTTCCTGGTACGACAACGAAGTCGGCTATTCCACCCGGATGGTTGACCTCGCCGCCATGATCGGATCCCAGATCTAAAGTTCACCGGCCCCGCCGCTTTCCGCGGCCGGCTTTAAGGAGACGGTATCATGGAATCACGCAGACCGTTTATCGCGGGGAACTGGAAGATGTACAAGACGGTGTCCCAAGCCGTGGACACCGCCCGGGACCTGGTCAAGCGGGTAGCCGGAACAGGGGAGGTGGATATCATGATCGCCCCCCCATTCACGGCCCTGGCCCCGGTCTGGGATGTCATTCGGGAGTCGAACGTGGCCCTTGGGGCGCAGAACCTGTTCTGGGAAGCCGAGGGAGCCTACACCGGCGAGGTCTCGGCGGCCATGCTCCTGTCGGCCGGCTGCCGGTATGCTATCATCGGGCATTCGGAGCGGCGCCAGTATTTCGGCGAGACGGACGAGACCGTCAACCGCCGGATCTCGGCGGCCCGGGAGAACGGACTCATCCCGGTGGTTTGCGTCGGGGAGTCGGAATCGGAGCGGGAGACCAAGAAAACCTATTCCGTGCTTGACAAGCAGGTTAAGAATGGGTTAAAAGAGATTTTTGTGGATGATCCGGATAGTCTGGTCATCGCTTATGAACCCGTGTGGGCCATTGGCACCGGAAAAACCGCGACCAGCAAGCAGGCTCAGGAGGTCCATCTCTTTCTCCGGTCCCTGCTGGAATCCCTTTACGGCAACGCGCTCGCCCAATCGATCCGGATTCTCTATGGCGGCAGTGTCAAGCCCGGCAACACCGCCGAGCTGATGCGGATGCCTGATGTGGACGGAGCCCTGGTGGGCGGCGCGAGCTTGGATGCAAAGACCTTTTCGGAGATCGTCCGGTCCGCCTGACCGACGCTCCCATAAGACCCAGAGTCGATCTTTTTATGACCTTAGTATTAACTGTTGTCCATATCGTTATCTGCCTGACCCTGATCATGATCGTCCTTCTCCAGACCGGGAAGGGGGCGGATATGGGGGCGGCATTCGGGGGCGGGTCGAGCCAGACCCTGTTCGGTTCCACCGGCGCGTCGACCTTTCTGAGCAAAGCCACCACCACGGTGGCGGTCGTTTTTATGC
>CAZWGY010000179.1:0-8786 GCA_964633575.1 uncultured Desulfobacteraceae bacterium | reverse complement strand
AATGGTTTTTAACCGTTCAGAGCCGCGACCGTCAGGGAGCGGATTTTCGACGTTCAATCGGCTCGCTGAGTCGCTCCCTAACGGTCGCGGCTCTGCATTGTTGGAGCACCGGCGTCACGTATTTTCATGATAAAAATCATAAATCCAAAATCACCTTAGGTGCTCATGACCGAACCGACCCCAGCGCATCGGCCCGGCGACGGGATGGTGATTCTCGTCAACGAAACCGCCGGGCACCTGACCACTGGCCTCACCGACCACCATAAGCGGGCTCTGATGACCGCGATCGAAACCCACCTGCCGGGCGCCCGAATTATCCGGGCGGCGGCGGCCGGGTTCGATGTAGCGATTAACGCGGCCGTTCGATCAACCGAGGGGGTGGTGGTGGCCGGTGGCGGCGACGGCACCATCAGCCGGGTTGCCGCCGCCATCCGGGAATCGGGCAAGACCCTCGGGGTGCTTCCCCTGGGGACCTTCAACTTCATCGCCCGGTCCGTCGGGATGCCCCTCGACCCGCCCGCCGCGGTAGCAACCATGGCCGGGGCTCGGGTCGGCGCGGTGGATGCCGGAGAGGTCAATGGCCGTCCATTTCTCCATAACGTCTCCCTGGGCATCCATCCGGTGGCGGTGGAGCTGCGGGATCTCTACCGCCGAAAGCTGGGAATCAGCAAGGCGGCGGCCGTGGCCTACGGCCTGCTCAAGGCGATCCTTCGCCCGCCCCGGCTCGCCGGGACCATCCGTACCGGGGATCGAGAGACCCTGATGACCCAAGCCCCGTTTGTCTTCGTGGGGAACAACCGGTTCGAAACGGCCCCGTTCGCCTTTATCCGGAAGCGCTCCCTCACCGACGGCCAACTGACGGTCTTCCACGCCCACAAGATACGCCCATCGGAGCTGCTGGCCATGGCGGCCAAAACCCTGGTTCGGCGCCGGGTCCGGGAGGTCCGGGACCTGACCTGCGTGGTCACCCCCACCGTGGTGATCCGAAGCCGGAAGCGGCGGCTCAAGGTGGTGGTCGATGGCGAGATCGTCCGGATGACCGCCCCCCTGCGGTTCCGGAATTGCCCCGGCTGCTTCCGGATGCTCCTGCCCGCCGATCCGTCATGAGAACCCTGGCTCACATCTCGGACACCCATTTCGGCCGAGTGATCCCCGAGGTGGCCGAGGGACTTCTGGCGGACCTGGAGGCCCTGAACCCGGACCTGGTGGTGATTTCCGGGGACCTGACCCAGCGGGCGAGAAACCGGCAGTACCGGGACGCCCGCCGCTTTCTGGCCCGGATTCCCTTTCATAAGGTGGTGGTCCCCGGGAACCACGATGTGCCCCTCTATGACGTGGGGAGACGCTTTCTCCGCCCTCTCAAGCGGTTCCAGCGGTACATCACCGCCGACCTGGCCCCGTTCTACGCCGACGACGAGATCGCCGTCCTCGGGATCAACACGGCCCGGTCCCTCACCTGGAAAAACGGTCGGATATCCATTGGCCAGGTAGAGATCATCCGGGAGCGGTTTCGCGGCCTTCCTGACTCGGTCCGCAAAATTCTGGTGACTCACCACCCCTTTCTCCCGCCACCGGACAACCTCAACGAAACCCTGGTGGGCCGGGCCGCCAGGGTCCTCGAGATGGTGGAACGCTGCAACCTCGATCTCCTGTTGGCCGGCCACTTTCATCAGAGCTATGCCGGCGGCTCCCACTCGGTTTACCGGACCCTGGCCCGCTCGGTCCTGGTTATCCAGGCCGGCACCGCCACCTCCAGCCGGATCCGGCGGGAGTCCAACGCTTTCAACATCATCACCATCCGCCGCCAGACGGTTCAGCTCGACGTCCGGATGTGGACCGACGGCGGTTTCCGGACCCACCGGCGGGAGGCCTACACCTACACCCCCGACAGCGGCTGGGACCGGCGGCCCGACCAAATCAACTCGACCCCCGGCGCCGCCGCCGCCGTCCCGCCGCCTGGTCTTCGCTCATGACCCGCCCGGCGCCCCTCCGCCGATTTCCGGTTCTCCTGGCGCTTCTCTGGGCGTCGCTCTGCGTGGCGATTTTTTTCTGGATCGCCCGGAACGAGCAGCGCCACACCATCGAGATGGTCACCCATCAGGGGCGAGCCATCTTCAATCAGATCGTGGTCACCCGAGCCTGGAACGCGGCCCACGGCGGGATCTACGCTCCGGCGGACGGCCGGAACCCGCCCAACCCCTACCTGGAAACCTCCGGTCGGGACCTGACCACGACCGACGGCCGGCGCCTGACCCTGATCAACCCGGCCTACATGACCCGTCAGATCTCCGACATCGCGGCGGCGTCGGAAAATGTCCGGTTTCACATCACCAGCCTGAACCCCCTACGGCCTGAAAACCGGCCGGACCTCTGGGAACGCGGAGCGCTCGATAGCTTCCACGAGGGGGCCGCCGAGCAATTCGCGCTCCTGGCCCCCGAGGGCGCCGACGCCTGCTTTCGGTACATGGCCCCCCTCCGGGTGACCGAGGATTGTCTCCAATGCCACGCCAGGCAGGGCTATCAGATTGGCGACATCCGGGGCGGGATCAGCGTGACCATCCCGGCCGAGGCGCCTCTGGCCAGCCAACAGCGGGCCCTGGTCCACCTGGCGTTGGCCGGGATCGTCATCCTGGTCGCCGGGTCCCTGGGCTCCTACATCGGGACCTACCACATCCTGGCGAAAAAGGCCGGAGCCGAAGCCGCCAACCGGGCCAAAAGCGAGTTTCTGGCCAACATGAGCCACGAGATCCGGACTCCCTTGAACGGGGTTATGGGGATGATCCGGCTGGCGCGGGAGTCGGAGGCGCCGCCCAGGCAGCGGGAATACCTGGAGACCGCCCAGACCTCGGCCGATTCGCTGTTGACCCTCCTGAACGATCTCCTCGACTTCTCCCGGATCGAAGCCGGCCATACCCATCTCGAAACGACCCCCTTCAGCCTGAGACGGACCCTGGACGAGGCCCTCGCCCCCTTTGTCCATCCGGCCGAGGAAAAGGGGCTCCAGTGCCACCGACGAATCTCGGAGGCGGTGCCGGACCTTTTGGTCGGCGACCCGGCCCGGCTCCGCCAGGTCCTGTTCAACCTGGTCGGCAACGCGGTCAAGTTCACCGAAGCGGGCTCGGTGACCCTGGCGGCGGATCTCACCACCCGGACCGAGGATGCCGTCACCCTGGCCTTCACCGTAACCGACACCGGACCCGGCATCCCGGCCCATCAGCACCAAACGATATTCGACCCCTTTGCTCAGGCCGACCCGTCGGTAAGCCGACGCCATGGCGGAACCGGACTCGGGCTGAGCATCTCCACGCGACTGGTGACCGCCATGGGCGGCACCCTGACCGTCAACAGCCGGCCGGGGGAGGGGGCGACCTTCCACTTTGAGCTGAATTTACCTCTGGGGACGGAAGCGGCGGAGCCCTCGGCTCCCGGAACCGATAAGGCCCCCGATTCGGAAGCCGGGGATGTCACCCCCGGCCGGCGCATCCTCCTGGCTGAGGATAACCCGGTCAATCAGAAGGTGGTCCGGATCACTCTCGAACGGATGGGCCACCGGATCACGGTGGTATCGGACGGACGGGCCGCGGTCTCGGCGGCGACCGCCGAGGATTTCGACCTCATTCTGATGGATGTTCAGATGCCGGAGATGGACGGCTACGAAGCCACGGCCGCCATCCGGCGGCACGAAGGGCCGACCCGCCGGATTCCAATCGTGGCCCTCACCGCTCATGCCATGGCCGGGGACCGGGAGCGATGCCTGGCCGCCGGGATGGACGACTATCTCGCCAAACCGATTCTCCCGGCGGCATTCCAGGAGGTCCTGGACCGGCACTTGCCGGCCGCCGAGGCCCCGGCGTCAACCCCGCCGGACGATCCGGGCCCGTCGGCGCCCGCCTTTGACCGGCGTGCCCTGGCGGAGCGGATCGGCGTTGACGAGGCCACCGTGTGCGACCTCATTACGGTCTTCCGGGAGAGTATGGAGACGGAGCTGGCCCGGCTCGAAGCGGCTCTGACGGCCGGCGACGGGGAAACGATCCGGGTTGCGGCCCACACCATCAAGGGAATGGCGGCCAACCTGGGGGTCCCGGAGGCGCGGGATGCCGCCGCCGATCTGGAGGCGGCCGCCCGGTCCGGAGACACCGACCAGTGGTCCCCGACATCGGCCCGACTGATCAAAATTTATGAGCAACTCCGGCCGGAGCTGTTATGATTTTAGATTTATGATTTTAGATTTTAGATCTATGATTTTCAATCGTGCTGACGCATAAGGTATTGATTTCCGAACAGCTTGATTTCCGAAAAGCTCAATCAATCAATCAACCCTAACATCCAAGGAGCGTGAATCCATGTCAACCGAACGTCTTGTGGTCATCGGAGGGGACGCGGCCGGCATGAGCGCGGCATCACAGGCCCGCCGGCTCAACCCGGATCTTGCCATCACCGCCTTTGAGCGGGGCCCGCACACATCCTATGCCGCCTGAGGGATTCCCTATTATGTCGCCAGTCTGGTCGATACCGCCGAATCCCTTGTCGCCCGTACCCCGGAAGTCTTTAAACAAAAGCAGAACATCGACGCCCAGACCCATCACGAAGTCACCGAGATCGATCCGGACAATGGACGGGTCCGGGTTACCGATCTCAAGACCGGGAAGGAGCGGACCGAGCCCTACGATCTTATGATGATCGCCACCGGAGCCCTCCCCGTCCGGCCGCCCATCGAGGGCATCGACGCCGAAGGCATCCACGGGGTCAACACCCTTGCCGCCGGGATCGCTTTCAAACGGGTCGTGGACGAGGAAAAGCCGAAGGCCGCCGTGGTCATCGGAGGCGGCTACATCGGCCTGGAGATGGCCGAGGCCCTGGTGATGCGCGGGCTGACGGTGAGCATGGTCCAGCGGGCTCCCCAGGTAATGGGGACCCTTGACCCGGAAATGGGCGCGTTGGTGGCCGACGCGATCACCGCCGGCGGAGTCAACCTCTACCTCAACGAAACCATGGAAGGGTTTGAGACCCGAAACGGCCGGATGACCGCCGTGGTCACCGACCAGCGGACCATCCCGGCCGACGTGGCCGTCCTCGGGATCGGGGTCCGGCCCAATTCCGGCCTGGCCGAGGCCGCCGGGCTCCCCCTGGGCCCCAGGGGCGCCATCCAGGTGGACACCCGGCAACAGACCTCCCGGCCCGGAATCTGGTCGGCCGGGGACTGCGCTCAGACCACCCATCTGGTGACCGGCCGCCCGTTCTACGTGGCCCTGGGCACCGTCGCCAACAAGGCCGGCCGGGTGGCCGGAGTGAACATCGCCGGCGGGGATGCCGTCTTTCCCGGAGCCATGGGCACGGCCATCACCAAATTTCTTGACACTGAGATCGCCCGAACCGGCCTCTCCGAGCGGGAGCTCGAGGACCTCGGCTGGGACTACGTGACCGGCCAGGCCCAGACCCGAACCCACGCCGGCTACTATCCCGGCGCCGAAAAGATGACCGTCAAGATCCTGGCCGAACCGGGCACCGGCCGGCTCCTCGGCGGGCAGATCGTCGGCGGCAAGGCGGCCGGCAAGCGGATCGACGTGGTGGCCACCGCCCTCCACGCCCGGATGACCCTCGATGAGATGATCCACCTCGACCTGAGCTATGCCCCGCCGTTTTCCGGGGTCTGGGACCCGGTGGTCATCGCCGTCCGCCAGGCCATCAAACAGGTTTAGGGGATGATTGCGAGCATCCAATGATCGCCATCATCTCCCTGTTGAGCGTCCTGACCCTGTCGATCCTGGTGACCCGGGTCGCCACCGTGGCCCTGACCCACACGGGACTGTCCCGCCAACTGGCCCGGTTTCAGGCCCGGTCGGCCTTTTCCGGCGTCGGGTTCACCACCAACGAGTCGGAAAAGCTGGTCAATCACCCGGTGCGGCGACGGATTCTCTTCCTGCTGATGCTCCTGGGCAACGCCGGGATCGTCACGGCCATGTCAACGCTTATCCTGTCGTTCATCAACGTCCACGACACCGCGTCCACCGTCCTCCGGATCACCTTACTGGTTACCGGTCTGGTGATCCTCTGGGCGGTGGCATCCAGCCACTGGGTGGACCGGCACCTGTCGAACCTCATCAACAAAGCCCTTAATCGGTACACCACCCTGGACGTCCGGGACTATGCCGCCATGCTCCACCTGGCCGGAGAGTACCGGGTCATGGAGCTACAGGTTTTACCCGGAGACTGGCTTGCGGACCGGGCCTTAAATGAGCTGAAACTCAAAAACGAGGGATTGATGGTTCTGGGCATCACCCGGACGGACGGCAACTATATCGGCGCGCCCATGGGCAACACCATCATCAACGCCCATGACACCCTGATCCTCTATGGCCGGGCCTCCGCCATCGCCCGCCTGGACCGCCGGAAACGGGGCGCCGACGGGGACGACGCTCACATCAAGGAAGTGGTCCGCCGGATGACGGTGACCCATGGCGAGGCGGACGATACAACCATCCCCTCGCCGGACGACTCGGAAGGAACCCCCTCGTGACACGACTCCATTGCCTTGTACTCCTCTGGGCCGTCGCCCTGACCGTTACTCCAACACCGGTCCCGGCGGCCGGCCCCTCGTCGTCTCCCGAAAACGGACGCCTGTCCGAGCTTCCGGTCTTCCAGGTCCGCGGGTTCCGTCTGATCGGCAACCGGGCGGTCTCCACCGCCGAGCTGGCCCCTCTGGTCCGGCCCTACATCGGCCGGACGATCAACTTCGAGGACCTGGATAAGATCAGCGACCGGATCACCCAATACTACATTGACCGGGGCTATCGTTCATCCGGGGCTCTCGTTCCCGACCAGACGATCCGAAACGGGGTCATCGAGATCCGAATCCACGAGGCCCAACTGACGGGGGTGACCATCACCGGAAACCAATGGCTCCGGGACGGCTACATCCGGTCCCGGCTGAAGCCCGAAATCGGGTGGGTGCCGGTGGACATCCCCGCACTTCAAAACCGGCTGAAGATCCTCGAACAGGACCCCCGGATCGACACCCTTGACGCCGACCTGAGCCCCGCCCCGAAGCTGGGGGAAAATGATCTGACCGTAGCGGTGAACGAAGCCCGGCCCTATTCCCTCCGTCTCGTTCTGGACAACGAGGTCCCGCCGAGCCTCGGAGCCTTCGAGGGCAAAGTCCACGCCGAACACCTCAACCTCACCGGCTGGGGCGACGCGATCAAGGGACATTACGGGCTCAGCGACGGCCGGGACAACTACGCCCTGAGCTACACGGTCCCCCTGACCCGCTGGGACACGACCATCGGAGCCGGGATCGAGCAGTCCGAGGCGGTGGTGGTCAGCGAGCCTTACGAGAACTTAGACCTTCGGGCCGCCGGCGAAACCCTCTGGGCTTCCCTGCGGCAGCCCATCATCCGGGACCTCAACCGGGAGCTGGCACTGGAAGTCTCCTTCGAGGTCCGCCACGGATTTACCTCGATGCTCGGCCAGCCGGCACCTTTCAATGAGGGAGTGTCCCCGGAGACCGGCGAGTCCGATGTCACGGTCTTGCGCTTTACCCAGCAATGGGTCGACCGCCGGCTGCATCAGGTGACCGCCTTCCGGTCCACCTTCAGCTTCGGCCTCGACGCCCTGAATGCCACCATCCATCCGGATGAGCCGGACGGGGAGTTTATCACCTGGCTCGGCCAGCTCCAATGGCTCCGCCGCTTCGAGACCCTCGACAGCCAGGTCATCATCCGGGGCGACCTCCGGCTGGCCGACGATTCCCTGCTGCCCATGGAAAAGTTCGCCATTGGCGGGATGAACACGGTCCGGGGATACCGGGAAAACGAGATGACCCCGGACAACGGCGCCATCGCGTCGGTGGAATGGCGGGTCCCGGTCTTCCGGCTCCAGATCCCCGGCCTCAGCCGGCGACCCACCGACGGCGAGTTCCAGGTCTGCCCCTTTGTGGACGCGGGTTACGGATGGAACAAGTCGGGGGACGATCCCGACCCGGATCTCCTGCCCAGCATGGGGCTGGGCCTTCGCTGGTATCCCAGCGAGGCCGTCCAGGCGGTCGTTTACTGGGGATGGGCCATCGAGACCATCGACCCCCAGAGCGAGTACGACATCCAGAATGACGGGGTCCATTTCTCGGTGACGGCGGACGTCTTTTGAACACAGCGCTCGGACGGGCACGGGGGCCTGCCCCCGCATCCGAACAATAACCGGCATTGTAGGGGCGAACCTTGTGTTTGCCCGGTTTCGTAAGGGCGGCCGCCCATGGCCGCCCAACCTCTCCCCCTCCGGCCCAAATACATGAATCCCAGGGACGGATCTGAATGCATCCGCTTACCGATTAGCATCCATCTCAATTAAAATCAGTAATGGAATTCGTTTAATTTATCGACATCTCTATCACCTATTCCCGGAAAAACCCGCTCAGCTTCAGTATAATTGATTTCCATAGATGAGGTTTTTCTTTCTTAATTTTTTGTAACATCACTTCCCGCGGCAACTTCGATAGCTTAATGCAAGATTCATTAACCATTTCATTTGTGTATCCCTTTTTTGAAAGAGACTTCCTGAATCGGGAGGGAATAGTAATCTCGATTTCACAAGCCAGCTCGAACGCAAACCAGTTCAAACCGGTCTTTTCTTTTTCACTATAAAAATGGAAAAGGTGTTATTTTTGAAAAATCAGCATGTTGAGGTTTAATTCGGTCCATTTCGACATCCCTTGCATAGATAGTGTCCATCCAGAAACCGGAAAGTTTGGTCGAGATCAAGGCGCGCGAAAAATTTTACCGCAGGCATATGTC
>CAZWGY010000178.1:0-8854 GCA_964633575.1 uncultured Desulfobacteraceae bacterium | reverse complement strand
CCCGTATTCGAATCCCGAATCTCACCCGTGCTGGACTCCTGTTCCCGCATGGTGATGGTCGATATCGACGCCGGCAAGGAATTGGGCCGGTCGGAAATCGTCCTGGAAAAGCTGTCGCTTGTGGAGCGTCTGGAACTGTTGTCCCGCTGGGGGATCGGAAAAATCATCTGCGCTGGTGTAAGCGACACCATGTGCAAATATATGGCGAGCAAAAACATCGTTCTCATCAACGGCATTGCCGGCGAAATCGAAACCATTATCAATGCCTACATCCGCAAGCGCCTGAACAACGATTGCTTTCTCATGCCGGGGAAAAAGGCCGGCGACGCGCCAAAGGACAATGATTAGGTATTGACCCCGCCAGCCCCCAAGGCCCTCAAGGGGTGGTTGCCCAAAAAAAAGCGGGACCGCCTCCCGTCGGGGGAGGTGGTCCCGCTTTCATTTAAAAATGAATCGGTGGAGTTATTTACCGAGCCACTTGTTGACCTTCTCGGGGTTCTGCTCCACCCACCGTTTGGCGTTCTCATCGGGGTCGGCGCCCGAGGCGGTGTTCCAGTCCATGACCTGGGAGATGTCCTTCTCGTCCCACTCGAACCGCTTCAGGATGCCGTAAACCTCGGGCATGTCTTTCTTGAGGCCCTTTCTCACGATCGTATCGATCTCTTCCACCTCGCCCAGGACCTTTTTGGGGTCATCGAGGATTTTGAGATCCCAGCGCCCGAACTTCCAATGGGGAGCCCAGCCGGTGACCACGACCCACTCGTTGTTCTTGACGGCGTTGCTCAGAGCGGCGGTCATGGCGGCGCCGCTGCCCTCCACCAGCTCGAACTTGTCGAGGTTGTAGGCGTCGATCGCCTTTTCAGAGGCTCTCATCAACCCGGCGCCCGGGTCGATGCCGATGATCTTGCCGTCGAACTTGTCGGCATGTTCATTCAACTCGGTGATGGAATCGATGGTGACGTAGGCCGGCACCACCCAGCCCAGCACGGCCGGGCCGTTGAGATTCTTTCCGAGGTTTTCCACGTCATCGCCGACCTTTTTCATGTAGTCGGCGTGGGTGATGGGGAGCCAGGCGGTGGTCATCGCGTCCGCGTCGCCCGTTGCCAGGGACTGATACATGGCCGCCGCCGCCACGGGCAGGGCTTCCACATCGTAACCGGCCTTCTCGAGCACCGCCTTGACCACATGAGTGCTGGATGTGGCGCAGGCCCATTCCACGTAAACCAGGGTCACTTTGCCTTTGCTGGCCTGAGCCGGCATCATCGTCCCGCTGACGGCCAGGGCCGCACAGACTGTAAGCACCACGAGTAGCTTCTTCATTCGTGCCTCCTTCCATTTGGGTTACAACCATAACCGCTCACCGGGCCGGCATCGTTGCCCGATCAGCGTCACCGTCCGCTGGGTCCCCTATCCGTGGTGCAAGTACAGAAGGGGGCCAGGTCGCCGTTTAGGTAAGGCTCCGTCGGCGGACGGTACATTCGAACATCCCAAGACTACCGGTTGCAAGCCCGCCTGTCAATTCGAAAAACCACGATTGGGCATGGGTAATTAGGTTATGGGTAATAGGTCATGGGTTATGGGTTATAGGTTATGGGTTATAGGTTATGGGTCATGGGGATCGAAATCGGGATCGGGATCGGGATCGGGATCGGGATCGGGATCGAAATCGAAATCGAAATCGGGATCGGGATCGGTTACTAATCAGACCTCCGAGGTTTCCAAATAAATTTGGAAACCTCGGAGGTCTTCAAGCTCTTTCCCCGTTTCTTTGGGGAAGAGAGACCAGAGGAGTTAGGTCTCACGCTTCCCGGGGGACTACGGAAGCTCACGCGGGGGGATCAATGGAAGTACTTTTTTTCGTGATGGATGCCGGCCCGGTCCAGCTCGTTGTAAATGAGGGCCAACCGCTCGTTGGCAATCCGGACGCCGGCCGGCTTTTCCTTGGCCTCGTGGTCGGTGGGATAGCAGGCGAGGCACCGCTGAGTATGGTACCGGGCCTCGCCGACGGTGGCGTCAAAGCTCCCCTGAAGAAAGGTCTGGGGGTTTTTCTGGTGTCCGAAGTGCTCCACTACCGGGATGTACTCGAGGGTCACCGAGACGTTGACATCGGCCCCTTCCCGGGCCATTTTAACGTAATCGTCAATGGTCAGCGGCGGGCCGAACTCCTCGCGGTAGGCCTCGAATTTCACCACCATGTCATCGAGGCTGAAGAGCCGGTTGTCCACGTCGATGCCGGCTTGCCGAAGGGTCCGGTAGTCCCG
This sequence comes from uncultured Desulfobacteraceae bacterium, assembly GCA_964633575.1. Lineage (GTDB taxonomy): Bacteria > Desulfobacterota > Desulfobacteria > Desulfobacterales > JAABSP01 > CAYNGG01. The sequence continues at coordinate 6,593 of CAZWGY010000178.1, read as the reverse complement.
CTGGAGGTAGCGATTGGCGATCATCACCGCCTGGGAGACGTGAGGGCAGAGGTTGTTCGGACAGCCACGGGCGTAGCATTTCCGGAAGCTGTAGTCGATTCCATCCACCGTGCCGCCGTACCGGCAGAGGAAGATGTATGCCTGAAACGGGTTGTCCTGGTGCTGGAAGTCCACCGGCACGATTTCGAAGGTCGGTCGGCAGGAGACCTGGGATCCCATTTCCTTCAGGCCGACCAGATCGGTGATCCGGCGGGGCGGGTTGTTGATGCTGATTGTATCCATCGCCTCACTCCTCGTTTTCCGTCAGCCCCGCCCCGGCTCCGGTCCCACCGTCGGCGAGGTCCCGGCCGGGGAAGGGGGCGGCGGGGTCGGTTGCGCTAATACACGAAGACCGCGTCGGCTTCGACCGCCTCGACGTTTAAGGCCCCGGCGGCGGTGGTCTTGGAGCCTTCCACCAGCTCCGATTCGTCGATGTTCCGGGCCTTGATGCAGGGTACGCAGACCCGGAGGTCTCCGCCGAGGGCCATGAAGTCGTCCAGGAGCTTCCGCATGGGCGGGAAGCCACCGCCGGTCAGGACGTTGTCGGCGTATCCCTGCCTGGCCAGGTAAACCCCCTGGCCCTGGAGGACCACCACCGCTTCCATGTCCATGGCCAGCGCCGCGCTGGCCATGACAAAGGGCATGGCGGCTTTTTCCGGGTCGTCGTCGGCGTGGGTTGCGAAATACATGATCTTTTCCGTTTTGTCAGCCATGGTCGGATTCCTTTCCAATTCAGTTGAAATCAAAGGCTTCTTCGTCTCGATTACGTGGCCTTGAAGGCCCGTTCCCGGACCCGCATGAGGTAGAGGACCAGGGGCCGGTAGAGCTGGTGGGTCCACTTGGCAAAGGGGACCTCGATCACCAGCATGGGCACGGCGATCATCAGGTGGATCACATAGAGATAATAGGTGGTCAGGGGCCATTCCAGCAGCCGGGTGGCGTGAATCAGAATGCCGGTGAACGTGGTCAGCCAGAGGAGAATCAAAAAGAGCCAGTCGGAGGGATGAGAATGGGCGTAAACCGTCTTCTCCTTTTTCAGCCGGCCGATGATGGCATAGCTGGTCCCGTAGAGGATGGCAAAGGTGGCGTAATAGCCCAGCAGCCGGACCGGGTGCCATAAGGCATAGATCTCGTCGCGCTGGAACCAGCGGATTCCGATGACCACCAGGGCAAAGGCGGTGCAGTAGCCGGTCATGATCAACAGATGAATTCCCCACTGGACCCGCTGAGTCCGGCTGTTGCAGGCGGCAAACCGCTTCTGGGTGAAAAACTGGACCACGAATTCCCTGGCTTCCTGGATATAGTGGCCGATGGCCACACCCCTTATGGGAACGTTGAACAATTGTTGCCGGGCGATGAGGCTCGGCCTGGGGTACTGGTCCGGGTCCCCCATCACCCCCTTGAACAGCCGCCAGGCGTTGGACAGGAGCAGGGCGGAGAGGACCACCAGAAGGATGATGTCGAGGATCTCGATGGTGGTGTTGGGGGCGAAAACGTTCAACGCCACCCGGTCGGTGAGCATGGGGCCGTGGAAGAGGTAAAAGCCCAGGCCCACCAGGGCCGCCACCACCAGGACCGCCGCGATCTCGAAGACCTTGGATGTGTAGAACCAGCGGGAGATCCCGGTCCAGTCGTACCGGGATGTGAGATACCGCCGGAGGCCCATCATGATCTCGCCGGGGTCGGCGCCTCGGGGGCAGGTGGTCGAACAGTCCCCGCAGTAGTAGCAGAGCCATGGCTCCGGGCTTTCCGCCAGCCGGTCGGCCAGGCCCAGTTGGAGATATCGGATCATTTTCCGGGGAAACGGCGTTGTCTCCGAAGACAGCTCGCAGACGGCCGTGCAGTTACCGCAGTTAAAGCAGGCCGATGCCGTGTCCACGCCGAAATGAGTCAGCTCCCGGGTCAGGTTTGGGTTTACCTGTGCCGCCATCGCACGTCTCCTTTATCCTGTTTCGGACAGCTCATACCGAAAATAGTCGCCGTCCTTGTCACCTTCCACGACCCCGCCGTACTTCCGCATGGCCGTGATGTACCAGAGCACCTCGGCGGCCGGGAGCCGGAGGGCATCGGCCAGTTCGGGGATAGTCTTCCCGCCGCCGCCCTTGAGGGCTTCCTTGATGGCTTTCATCCGGGCGGTCTGGGTTTTGACCCGCTTTCGGGCTCCTTCGACCGTCGCCTTCCGGGCCTCCCGGAGCTCCTTCAATGCCGCCTTATCGACCTTTTCTCCCATATTCTCGTCCTCCCGTTCGAGCCGGTTTGACTCCCGGCGCGGTCCTTATCGGCCGCCCGGTCAGGCCGCCACGATGGCGTCCACCATGGCCTCGTACTGCTCGAGGGCCCAGCCGCTCACGTCAATGGCGTTTTCCGGACAGACCGCCACGCAGATTCCGCAGCCGGTGCAGAGCGCCGGGTTGACCGCCGCCTGCTTCGGGCCGTCGCCTTCCGCCCAGTCAAGGGCTCCCTCCACCGGGCAGGCCTCGATGCAGTGGCCGCCGCCGGCGCAGCGGTCGGTCCGGACCTGGGCCACAAAGGGGTCAAGCTCCACGTAGCCCCGGGACAGGATGGTCATGGCCTTGGCCGATGCCGCCTGAGCCGCCGCGCAGGCCTCGCCCACGTCCATGGGCGCCTGGCAGGTCCCGGCCAGAAGTATCCCGGTGTTGGCCAGCTCCACCGGCCGGAGCTTGGGGTGGACCTCCAGCAGAAACCGGTCCGGCCCCACCGGCAGCTTCATCATCTCCACCAGGCCGGAGATATCCGACGGCTTCATCCCCACCGAGAGGACCACCAGATCGACGCCCATCTCCACTTCCTCGCCGAAGGTCAACACGTCTTTGACCCGGACGGAAAGCGGGTAATCGGTTCCGGCCCGGCGGGTCACCACCGGCGGGGCTTCCGGCTCGAACCGAAAGAAAAGCACTCCTTTCCGGGAGGCCGCGTCGTAAACCTCTTCCTGACCCCGGCCGTAGGTCCGGATGTCCCGGTAGAGCTCGAAGACGTCGGTGTCCGGGAACCGGTCCCGGATCTCGTTGGCCGCCTGGATGGTCGCCCCGCAGCAGACCCGGGAGCAATACTCGTTGAGATTCCCGTCGTCGTCCGGCTCGTCGATTCCCGGAATTTGCCGGCTGCCCACGCAGTGGATCAGGGCGGCGCGCCGGACCACCCGGCCGTTGACGGTAAGTTGCCGCCCGGCCTGGGTCCGGCCGGCCATCTCCCGGATGAGGTCCGGCAGAGTGATCACCTCAGGCCCCTCGCCGTATCCGTATTCCCCGATCCGGGGGGTGTAGGTCTGAAAGCCGGTGGCCAGCACGATGGCGCCGGTGTTGATGGTCCATTCGGTCGTTTCGGCCGGCGGGGGCGTCGGCGCGACCCCGGCAAAGGGAACGTATTCACCCCCCGGCCCCGGCGCCTTGTCCGGACGAGAGAGGGCCGCGATGTCCGCCGTGGCTTCCGGGGGCCGGCGCCGGAGCGTCACTCGGAAGTTGCCCACATATCCTTCGGAGCCGGCCAGCTCGGTGGAGGTTAGGATTTCGACGTGGGGGATTTCGGCCAGAGCGGCGGCCAGCTCGGTGATCACCTCGGCGGCCTTTTCACCGGTGGGCATGAGCCGGTCGAGGCGGGCGGTTTGGCCTCCGAGAAAGGGGGATTTTTCCACCAGGGCCACCGAGATCTCCCGCCGGGCGAGGTCCAATGCCGCCCGCATCCCGGCCACTCCGCCGCCGATGACGGTGGCGTGGTTGTGAGCGTCCACCCGGATGGGGGAAAGTTCGTCGAGCCGCCGGGCTTTGGCCACCGCCGCCGAAATGAGGGCGCCGGCCTTCTCGGTGGCCGCGTCCCCGTGGTGAACCCAGCTCACCTGCTCCCGGATATTGGCGTGCTCGTAAAGATAGGGGTTGAGCCCGGCCCGGCTGATGGCCCCGCGGAAGGTGGTCTCATGGAGAGCGGGAGCGCAGGATGCCACCACGATCCGGTCCACGGCTCCGCTCCGGATGTCGGCCATGATCTTTTCCTGGCCCGGGTCGGAGCACATGAACATATCCGTATGGGTGACGGCCACCCCGGGGATGTCGGCCATGTTTTCGGCCACCTTGGCCACGTCCACGTGATCGGAGATATTCCCCCCGCAATGACAGATGTAAACCCCGACCTTTTCGCCGGCTTTCGGTTCCTTTTCCTCATAAAACATGGCTTTTCTCCGATGTTGGTCCATTTCCATCAAGCGGCCCGTCCGGCACGGACGCGGCTCAGGTATTGCGAGGCTTCCATGGCGGCGGCGCCCGATTCGACGATGGTATCCACGATGTCCTTGGGACCGGCCGCCACTCCGGCCACGAAGACCCCATCCATGTCGGTGAGCGAAGGGGCGATTTTGGGGCGGGGGCAATTGATAAAGGCGTCGGCCCCGGTTCCCACCGGACAGGTCCGGCCCGGCTGCCAATCGGGGACCATCCCCAGGGAGAGGACCGTCAGGTCATGCTCCCGGGTCATCACCCCGCCGTCTCCCTCCTGGTCTTCGTACCGAATCCGGACGTTGCCTCCTTCGCCGGGCTCGATTTTGGCCACCTTGGCCTTGACAAACTCGATCCCCATGGCCTTGGCGTTCTGGTAGAACTGCTCGTAGCCCTTCCCGAAGGCCCGGATGTCCATATAATAGATGGTCACGTCGGCCAGGGGCAGGGCGCCGGACAGGAGCATCGCCTGCTTGATGGCGTACATGCAGCAGACCCGGGAGCAGTAGGTAATCCCGAGGCTCTGGTCCCGGGAGCCGGCGCACTGGACATAGGCGATAGCGTCCGGCTCCTTGCCGTCGGATGGCCGGATCACCCGCTGATAGGGGCCGTGAGGGGCCAGCAACCGTTCCATCTGAAGGGAGGTGATGACGTTATCCACGGTTCCGGCCCCATATTCGGCCTTGGCGGTCATGGGGGTGAGGTTAAAGCCGGTGGCGATCACGGCGGTCTCCGCCCGGATGACGAAATCCGTCAGGGTTTCGAGGTAATCCACCGCGCCGGTGGGACAGACTCGGGCGCATTTCCCGCAGAGGGTGCAGTTGTCGGTGTCGATCAGGGCGATCTGGGGGATGGCGTTGGAAAAGGGGATATAGACGGCCTTCCGGGCGGAAAACCCGCCCTGTTCGTCGTCGGGCACCAGGACCGGGCAGTTGATCTCGCATTGCCGACAGCCGATGCACTTGACCGGGTCCACGTACCGGGGTCTCTGGCGGACCCGGGCCGTCAGGTGACCGTTGTCCCGATCCAGGGAGGTCAGGTCGCAGTAGGTGAACAGGGTGATATTGTCGTGATGCGCGGCCGCCGACATCTTGGGAGTGGTGATGCAACTGGCGCAATCGAGAGTGGGGAAGACCTTGGACAGCCGGATCATTTTCCCCCCGATGCTCGCGTCCTTTTCCACCACCGCCACCGTGTAGCCCTGTTCCGCCAGGTCGAGCGCGGATTGCAGGCCGGCGATCCCGCCGCCGACCACCAGGGCGTCAAAGCGTAATTCTTGCCCGGATTCCATAGACCCCTCCAAAGTTATCCTCTCGCTTGCCGTGAAGTCAGGCGCTTTGAGCGGCGGGCTCGACCGCCGAAAGCTCCCGGACCACGTCGTTCATCCCGTTGATCTCCCGGAGAAAGGCCCGGTTGCAGACCGTGCAGATGGCGGTCAGCCGGAGCCGCCGGAGATCGATGCCCCGCTCCTTCATCATCTTGTAAACCCGGTCCAGCCGCCGGGCCAGGGCGTGGTACGCCCCCTCGTAGGGACATTCCTCGCCGCAGGACATGATGATGATTCCCGCGATCCCCTTGTCGAAGCAGTCCAGGTAGAACTGCTCCGGAAAGAGAACCGGTGCCCGGACCCGGAGAATGTAGGTGTTGGCCGGGTAGCTTGTATGGGCCTGGCCCACCGAGTTGGCGCCGGGATAGGCGCAGGACTCGGTGGCCAGGACCAGAATCTTCCCGTTGCCCGCGGATGACATGATACCGCCTACTTGTTCCGCTTGACGAACAGCCGGTCATAGCCGTCCGTCTCCAGGACGCCCATGAACTCATGCCCGACCTTCTTGGCCCAGGCCGGGATGTCGTTCCGGGTCCCCGAATCGCTGGAAAGGATTTCCAGAACCTCGCCCACCTTGACCTTGCCGATTCCCTTCTTGGCTTCCAACAGAGGCCCCGGACAGGCGCTGCCCCGGGCGTCCACCACAGTGGCGCTTTCAACGGTGCTCAAATCACTCATGGTCGTCTCCTTTACGATATTGGTTGATGGGCTTGTCTCGACGGGCCGCCGGCTCGTCTCGGCGACCGGTCCGCGCCAATCGACGGGCCGGTCTCCGTCAAACTACTCTGCAATCAAGATGCCATGTCTTTTTTTTGCCGCCCGGCCGGCTGATATTATTCAATAAGCAGTTGAAATTTAATAGCATATAAACCGAATCGACGGGAACCGCCGCGGACTTACAAGTGTATGCCGGATCGCTTGTCGAGTGTTCAATGCTTTACGTTAAGCCTCTCCCCCGATCGGCTAAGGGCGAGCCGAATTTAGAGACCTCCGAGGTTTTT
>CAZWGY010000177.1:4673-9021 GCA_964633575.1 uncultured Desulfobacteraceae bacterium | reverse complement strand
ATTCTAAACCCACACCTGATAGATTATTTAACGCCGGTTCGTCAACCCTTTTGGTTAGGTTATAGGTAATGGGTAATGGGTAATGGGTAATGGGTCATGGGTTATGGGTAATGGGTAATGGGTAATTAGGTTATGGGTAACAATGGCTGCATCCTTCAGTTCTCTGTTGACACTTTTCGTGAAGGAATGCGCGGCAACCGACCGTCACGGCATGAAAGCAGCGCAAAAAAAGAAGTTTTTGCATTCCGGAAAGTGAAAACGCCTTTCAGGCTGATATGAAGGATGCCACAATGGCATTTACATTTTCAGAAGTATCCTCGGTGCCGCTGTCGAACATACCCGCGATGGACTGGAGGAATTCGGCACAGCTCTCTTGGGTTCCGAGCTCCTCGGATAGATATCGCTCCAGAATTTCATTGACCAATTCCTCGGCATGTATTTGGCGTCGTTCGGCAAGAACATCGATTTTTTGGGCGATATCCGGCGTAACGCGAACCATTTTCATCGGTTTTCCGATCCTGGAATGTTCAGTATTCGGGTCGATTGAAGTCGTCATTTTCCTCACCTCATATTGATGTGATCATGCTGTTCCGGTGGATTCATCACTGGCCGTTGAGCTTATTTAGTGTTCATCCAGAAATCGGAAAGTTTGGTCGAGATCAAGGCGCGCGAAAAATTTTACCGCAGGCATATGTCTGATATTTCGAGGATAAAATTTTGAGCGCAACGCGGATATCGGGCAAAATAGCCATTTATGGATGGGCACTATTTATCGTCCCGTAAAACCGCCCCCTCACCGGGAAAGACCTGGCGGTCCGATGGGGGCGTTGGCTCGGTCGGAGCGGGCCAGTGGCCGGGCTGAGGCTCCGGCCCTTCCAGAGCGGCCGGGACCGGAGAGCGGTCCTTGAGCTTCGGGTGCCGCCGGAGGTCAATACCGGGCACCGGCGCACTGAATTCAATGGCGATCTGGTTGGGGTCGAAGGTGTAGATGGAGTGGATGAACCCGTGGTCGATGACCTCGGAAACCCAGATTTCAGCCGCCTCCAGCCGGTCCTTGAGGGCCCAGAGATCGTCGTCGGAAGCGACCTCGAAGGAAACGTGATCGAAGACATAAGGCCCCCGGACCGGGACCCCGTGGTCCTTGAGCTCAGCGGCCTCAACATCGGGCCATTCGAAAAAGGCGATCATGTCGTGGCCGCTGATCTCGAAGAAATAATGGCGGTAGCCGGGGCGGCCGATCCCGGCAACCAGGCGCATCCCCAGAAGATCCCGCCAGAACCGGATCGTCCGGGTCAGGTCCCGGGTCGCCATGGCCAGATGGTTGATGCCGGTATATCGAATCATGGTGGCTGCCTTTCGATGACGGTTTTCGGTTGCGCCTCTATTCTATCCGATTTTGACCCGATTGGACAGCCCCTGGGTGATGTCCGCGGCGTGGACTCGTTGACACCGTAAAAGGGGGCTGATATAGGGACGAAACGCCGAGCGGAAGCCGGTTTCGCTCAACGCTCCAGTGATTTTCCTCAAACCGGATTTGATGATCGGGTCATCGAATGCCGGATCTCGACGATTAGGGAGACATCAGACCATGACCGCCGTCCTCGCCTATCTGGCCTTTGACGATACCGACACCCGGGACTCGGCTGTGGGGACCGGGCGGCTGATGCGCCGGTTCTGCCGGGCCTTGTCCGACGAGTATCACCTGAAGGGCGTTCTGCGTCATCAATTACCGCGGCTTCCGGAGATCCCGTTTACCAGCAACAACAGCTCGGCCTGCGCTCTGATCGAAATCCGGGCGCGGGAGGCGTTAAACGAGCTGGCGGCGCGGGCCACCGACTTTCTGCTGGCCCATTCGGTCCCGGGGAGTGATCCGGGACTCTGCGCCGGGCTTGCGGCGGAGGTGGACGACGATCTGGTCCGGTTCGGGGTGACGGCGACGGGTGAGCGGATGTCCCAGGCGGATGCCATGAAGGCGGTCAACGGCTTTGTCCTCCGGGGGCTGGGCGGCACCAACGACGGGATCATCGGTGCCGCGGCCGCCGTGGGATTATCCCGGTACGGCTGGTGCGGCCGGTTCATCGAGCTGGGCCGGATGCGTGAGCTCCGGGACCCGCTCCGGGTGGCCGATCTCCAGGCGGCGGGCATCCGGGTCCTCTCGGTGGACCGCGACCCCACCGTTCCCCTCCCCATGGATCGGGTGATCACTGACAACTGGGTCCGCCCGTCGCTCTGGGCCGGGGAGCCCGTGCTCCAGGTTATGCGGTTGGAAGATGCCTGGAGGGCCGCCCACGGCCGGGCCCACCACGCGGAACCGAAAAGCTAGTCCACCGACATCCGCCGACGGTAGCGCTTCGCGAAATCCCGGAGAGTGTCGGCCTGGCGCTCCATGAAGTCGATCCAGGCGTCGAGGACCTCCCGGCCCTCGTTGGTAAGAGTATAAAGCCGCTTGGCCGGTCCGCCTCCCCCCACCTCCCATGACGAGGCGACCATCCCCTCCTCCTCCATCTGCCTCAGATGCCGGTAAATCATGCCGGGCGGCGCCTCTCCCCGGATAAATCCGTAGTCCGAAAGCTTTCGAATCAGTTCATAGCCGTAGGTGGCGCCTTCCAGGAGGGCCATCAGGATCGAAGGCTGGACGTATCGCTCACGCCTGCCGCCGCCGGGCTTTTCGCTCATGCTATCTCCCCTCTTGACTTATATGCTTGTAGGATATATAAATTGTATAGGATTAACTTGCCGCCCACCGCACACCGGTAGGGCTCCCAAGGAAAGGAGGCACCATGGACAAGATATTTGCTCGCGAGCGCCGGAAGGTGATGGAAGGCGAAAAGAAACCGAGGTTTCGGATCGTCGGGGCCACGGGATCCATCAAGTTTTTCGCCAAGCACCTGCGTAAGATAGAACTCCAAACCATCGCGGCCGAAACCGGCCACGAGGTGGTCTATCTCCCGCGGGACGGGGCCGGGAAAGGGAAACAGGGAGAGGCTGCTTCAACCCCGTAGCTGATTTCCCGGACCCGTCACTCCGTTATGCCCCTATTTGTGGATGATGGTGCCGACGTGCTCGCCGTTCAAGGCGGCCGTGATGTGCTCGGGATGACGCAAAGCGTCGATGATCTGGAAATGATCGAGGCACTTGGACCGCTTCAGGAAGGTGAGCAACGGCCGCTCCACGACCAGGTCCTCGAGGTCCAGGGCGATCAGGTCATCGACGCTGATCCGGTCGTAGAAGGTCAACGATTCCGGGGACTCCGCCTTTTTGGGGTCCGCGCTGAAGAGTCCCTTTTCGTCCTTCAGGAAGATCAGTGATTTGGCGCCGATGTTCTCCGCCAGGAGAAATGCCCCGGAGTCGGTCCGGTGGGGCGGAATGGAGCCGATCTCAGCCGGGTGTTCGAAGAAGCCGTAGGGTGGAATGCCGTAGGTGATGGGGAGGTAGCCCAGCCGACAGAACATGGTGAGCTGCTCCAGGTTGTCGCCGTGGCCGATCTTCACTCCGCCGTGCTTGGCCAGGAGAACAGCGAGCATTTCGGCGTTCTGCCAGGAAACCTTGTCGCCGAGCTTCGAGAGCACGCCGGTGGGCATCCCGAGATCAACGCCGATATTGTAAACGTGCCGGGCCCGGGTGCCGCCCCCGGTCATCAGGATCATCCGGTGGTGGTCCTTGGCCTCGACGAGGACGTCAAGGATGGGCATCAGCGCTTCGGCGCCCCGGTCCATGATCGACTGTCCGCCGATCTTGAGGACGTTTACGTCCGGATGCATCCGGAAGTACTCGCCCGCTTCGGTCCGCCGGAGGAGGGTTTTGCTCACCAGCGACTCCCCCATCAATGGGGTGTCGATGTGCAGCCGGCCGGTACCCTCCGATTCTTTAATCAGCTTTCCCATGGTCACCTCGCCTGAAAAGGGTTAGACGTTCCGTCAAAGGGACAAAATAACCACGAATCGGCGGAGATGGCAACCCTTGAATGGGCGAACGGCGACATACCGGCCTCCGAACACACCCCAAATGGAAGTCGCGTTAAAATCGGGGGACCTCGAAACGGGCCGATGTCAGCGGGATTCGCCCAGGATCTCGGCCGGATCGATTCCCATTGACCGGAGCTTTTCGGCCAGCCGGTCGGCCTTTTCCCGTTCCTGGCTAAGGACTTCCTCGGCGCTCTTGAGTTTTTCCTGACCCATTCGGGCGGCCTCCGTGCCCGTCAGCAGGAGATTTCCCGAATCATCGCACCAGCGGAGCCACTGCTGGGGGTATCTTTCGAACTCTCCCTCCCACAAGGTCATCCGCAATCCGACCCGGGAGAGATGTCGATCCAGCTTCGGGATATACTCTCCCACCGAGAGCTCGAAAA
>CAZWGY010000177.1:0-4573 GCA_964633575.1 uncultured Desulfobacteraceae bacterium | reverse complement strand
CGGGAGAGATGTCGATCCAGCTTCGGGATATACTCTCCCACCGAGAGCTCGAAAATCCGCAAGGGGTCCTTCTGGATGATGCATTGGGGGTCGAAGACGACATAGTAGAGCACCCGGATTCGCTCATAGCGTTTGAGCTTGGCGCCCAGCTCCTCGCCTTTGTGATTGGAGACCACCTCGATGACCACATCCGGCGGCTTCCCGAATTCCCAGATCATATAGGACCGGTTTCGCTTTTCCCAGATGTTCGTCGGCACCTGTACATCCATGCTCAAAAAGACGTCCGGGACAATGGCCGGCTCGTGGATCGTATTGAACACGCCCACGTTGGCCGCCGCCAGAAAGGGGCGGCCGGGATTCCATGAGCAGTTGATCGATTCCGTCAGCAGTCGCTGCTGCTTTTCGGAAAACAGGTTGTCCACGGGGGTGTCGTCCTCCGTCACGAGATGGTCGATATCCGGCTCGGGGATCTCGTCGAAATCCATTTCGGTGATGATGTCCGTCATATCCTCATGCTCCCGTCGGATCGGTGTCGGCGGATCGACCGCTTTCGCCCACCATATCATCCATCCGAATCCAAAACAACCCGACCCGACGCCCTAAAACCACTCGTTGGGGATGTTTTTGAGGGTGTGGTCGTGCCGGCCGAAGTCCCCGTTGAAATTTTCCACCGTCTCGATAATAACGTTTACCACCTCGCCTTTTTCCCGATTAAAAATCAGCGTCGGCCGCTTGTAAATATCCATCGCCTTTTTGAAATCCCGGTTCAGGCGGACATTGTTAGACAGCACCGCCGTGATGCCTTCATCTTCAAGACTCTGGATATGCTGGAGCGCGGCGATGTCATCTTCCGCCTTCTGAAAGGAGAAGTGGGCCAGGTCCGCCAGAAAGCCGTAGGTATGGCGGAGCATGTGCCAGCCCTCGAATATGTCTTCCCAGAGGAGCATGGCCCGGACCGTCTGAAAGTCGGTCCCGAGGATCTCGTCCCGATGGATCTGGCCCTCGATGGTGCAGCCGGACTGGATACTCGGAATGTCCAGGAGCCGGGAGGTGTAGGCAACCAGGTAGTTGGTGAAGTTGTGGACGGCGGAGCCGAGCTTGAGTTCCGGGAACTTCCCGGCCGTACACATGGTGGGATAAGCCCCGTTGATAATTGTAGTCTCCGGGTTGATGGAATGGACAATGGCCATCCCCGCCAGAAACTCGGCGAATGCCAGCAGGGCGATCCCATACGGGGTCATGGGACCGTTCTGTCCGCTGAAGGGCATGGTCGTCAGGTACACCGGGACTTTGCGCTCGGCGCACTGGATCAGGACATCCACCTTTTCCTTGTAGGATAGGGTGAGCGGGGAATCGAAGACGGAATGATTCGTGATGATATAGTGGTCTTCTTGATTGGCCACTTGGGCCGCCTCGATTCCTTCCGGGGTCGAGACGTTGAGGAATATGGGGCCGTCGTAAACATTGGTCATCACGCCGAATTGCTCGACTTCGTACTCGGAAAGCCGGCGGGCGCTGACAAAGGCAAAGGGCATGTTCCATTTCTTGGCGATCATGGCCTGTTTGATGATCTGATTCAGGCTGGGGGTTTTCAGCTCGAAATCGGGGCCGTCTCCCTCCTGGATGTAGCCGGCGATCCCTCCGGCGCCAAATGACTTGTCGAAAACCGGAAAGTTGAACCGGCTTTGACGATCGATAATGGTTTGAATATAGTCGGGCTCGAAATGAATCCGATTCGTGTTCGGGTCGTGGAGCGCCCCATAGCGGGTCCCGTGGGTCACCCGATCCACGATATCTGAATAGTCAACCCGTTCCCCTTTGGATTTCCGCTCCGGGATCTGGATACCGGAGTAGAGCAGGACCTGCTTGGAATCGTAGATCAGGTCCCGGGCCATGCGATTCCAGAGGTTCTCCGGAGAGCTCTGCTGAGGCTTTCTGATCACTGTTATTATCCTTTCTTGATCAGAAGTGGATAAACCCAAAACGGGCCATCACCTTGATGACCCGTTTTCATCATCTTGCGGATGTTGCCGATATCAGTCGAAAAGCCCCATGGCTTCGACCACCAGTTCGGCGATATCCCGGTCCAACAGTCCGGTGTCCCGGGCCGCCAGACCGTCCTCGATCATGGTCATGCAGAAGGGGCAGGCCGTGGCGATCAGGCCGGCGCCGGGGTCGCCCCCTTGCGTAACGGCCTGGTGGGCCTGGTCCACCCGGCGGTCGTTGACCCGCTTGTCGGTCTCCTCCTCGAGCCAGGTCAATCCGCCTCCGGCCCCGCAGCACATGGACATCTCCCGGCTCCGTTCCATCTCCACGCACCGGATGCCGGGGATTCTGGCCAGAATCTCCCGGGGGGCATCAAAGATCCGGTTGTGCCGGCCCAGGTAGCACGGGTCGTGGTAGGCGGCCACCGCCTCGATGGGCCGGGACAGGGTGATTCGACCGGCCGAGATCAGGTCCCGGATCAGCTCCGTGTGATGGACCACCGTGTAGGTCCCGCCGTAATCCGGGTATTCCTTGGTAAACGTGTTGTAACAATGGGGACATAAGGTCAGGAGCTTGTCGAACCGGTAGCCGGCCAACAGCTCCACGTTCGATTCGGCCTGAAGGGCGAAAAGGTATTCGTGGCCCATCCGCCGGGCCGGGTCCCCGGTACACCGCTCCTCTTCGCCCAGGACGGCGAAGTCGATCCCGGCGGCGTGGAGAATCCGGACCATGCTCCGGGCGATTTTCGCGTTCCGGGGGTCCGATGCGGCTGAGCAGCCGACCCAGAAGAGGTATTCCACCGGCTCCCCCGTTTCCGCCCGTTCGGCCATGATCGGGACGTCCAGTCCCCGAGCCCATTCCAGCCGGGCGGTAGGGTGTTCGTTCCAGGGGTTGCCCCGCTTTTCGATTCCGGCGAAGACGTCGGCATAAGTCTCCGGGTAGGTGTCATGGATCATGACCTCGTTTCGCCGAATCTCCAGTATCTTGCTCAACGGGTCGATCAGGGCCGGGCAGATCTCCACGCAGGCCATGCAGGTGGTGCAGTACTGGACCATCTCGGCCGAAATGTGGGCCGACAGGATCTTTCGGGGGTCGGCGGCCAGGCCGGCAAGCGGACATTCATCGTTAAGCTGCCGGCGGAGCCCGAGGATCACCTCACGGGGGGAGAGGATCTTGCCGGAAATGGCGGCCGGGCAGTTGATCTCGCAACGGCCGCATTCGGTGCAGGATGTGACGTCTAGAAGGTCCTTCCGGGTCAGGTCGGCGAGGGTTTCGTACCCCAGGTTCTCGTCACGTTCAAAAGCCCCCTCGACATCCAGGGGGGCCAGCCGGCCCCGGGGCCGGAGGTCCTCGAAGAAGGTGTTCACTCCGGCCGCCAGGAGATGGACCACCTTGGGCAGGAAGGGCAGGAGGGCGATACCGGCCAGGGCGAGGACCCCATGAATCCACCAGAGCAGGACGTGGGCGGTCCGCAATGCTTCGGGGCCGGCGCCGATCGCCAGGTTGGCCACGGCGGCCCCGATGGGGGACCAGCTCGGGGGATACCCCAGCTCGCCGGCCTCGGCGGCCAGCCGGAGACCTTCCACGGCAAACCCCGTGATGGCAATGGCCAGAATCCAGACCGGCAGAAGCCAGTCGATGGGCTGGTGCTTCAACTGGGGCCGGCGCAACAGGTACCGCCGGATCAGGGCGATCACCAGGCCGATCACCAGAAGCCCGCCAAACAGGTCGGTAACCAGCTCGAAGCCCAGGTAGGGCGCCCCTTTGAGGATGGCGTGGTCCATCCCGAAGCCCTTGTGGAAGAGATCGTACTCCAGGGCGACGATCAGCGTTCCCAAGAAGAGGACTCCGAAGGACCAGAAGATGAGGAGGTGCATCACCCCGGCCAGGGGATGGCGCCGGAAGACGGTCCGGTTGCTCACCAGGGTCACGAGGGTCCGGACGATCCGGGCTCCGAGATCGGACCGGGGGAATGGAACCGGTATCCCGGAGCGGATGCGCCGGATGTGCCGGTAGATGCCCCAGGCGAAAATGCCCACGGCGACGGCGGCCAATACGTACAAAAACACCTCGTCGGTAAACGAGATGTTCCAGAATATCTCACGGGTTGCCATGGCAATCTCCCTTTGGATTTTAGATTTTAGATTTTGGCCATGATCATCGTTTAGGCCATTCGTTTCACCCGGCTCATCAAACCCCTCCCCCCGGCCCCCTCCCCTAAAGGAGAGGGGGTGATATCAATTGCCGGATATGCCTGAAATCATAACATGATCATTCCCCCCTTCCCTTTAGGGAAGGGGGGATAGGGGGGTTAGGTCCGGACGCCGTGTGGCCGAAATGATGACCAATGCCTAGATTTTGGAAATCATAAATCATAAATCCTAAATCCATCAGCCCCCATCAGACCTCCGAGGTTTCCAATTTTTTTGGAAACCTCGGAGGTCTCAATCACTCAGCCCTCTGGATTATTGATTTCAGATTTTAGATTTTGGAAATCATAAATCATAAATCGCTCAACTCCCTCCGCAGAGCTTTTTCAGGTCCCGGGAATTGATCTTGAAGGACTTGTGATGTACGCCGGGATTGA
>CAZWGY010000176.1:0-9024 GCA_964633575.1 uncultured Desulfobacteraceae bacterium | reverse complement strand
CGGAAGTGCGCAGCTCACTGGTGGGGCTCCCGGACTTCAAATCCGGTGTGGGGCGTTAAAACCGTCCCGGGTGGGTTCGATTCCCATGCACTTCCGCCACCCCATCCCCCCATTCAGGCAAATTCCCTCGGGTCAGTTGTCCAGATACCACAAAACAATCGGCACCAGAATAACGGCCGCCATGATGATTCCCCCCGGGAGGGTGAGATAGGGCCGGTACCAGGGCGCTCCCTCCACCTTGGCCCGTTTCACCTCCGCCAGAAACCAGTTGCCGATCAACATCGCCGCGACCAGGACGCAGACCATCTTTAAAAACAGGTACACCGTCGCCATAAAATCGTTCTTCCTATCCCCGCTGTAGTGTTTTCAAAAAGTTAAGCATTGCTCTCGTCCAACCGCCGGATGCCTTCCATGAGGAGCCACATGAAATCCCCGATCTCCGGGGCCTTTTCATCCGCCTCGGGGAGCCGGGGGGTGAACTTGAACCGGCCTTCCTTTTCCCGGAGCATGTCGAAAAAGGCATCCGGCCCCTCGACCTCCCCGTACTGGGCCCGGACGAGTCCCCCCTCGCGGAAGGCCAGCTCCGCCGCGCCCTTGGACCCGTTCAGGGTCAACACCCCGGACTTCCGGTTGAGGTTTAACGTCTGAAAGAGCTCCGAGGGGGGGTTCTCATCGAGCTTCCCGGTCATCCCCGAGGCGATCTCTTCGAAGCGCTCCACGTTGGTCTTCGCCAGCCGCTTGGCCAGCAACTGAGCGAAAAACATCTGGAGCGAGGGGAACATGTTGAGGACTTTTTTGAAGTCCTTGCCGTAGATGAACAGGACGGTCACCGGCTCGACCACCTTGATGCTGGCCCCGGCCGGGGTTCCGATAAGGAGGCTGATCTCCCCGAAGACCTCCCCCCGCTCCATGTAGCCGATGCTGATCCCCTCGTCCACCAGAACTTCGGCCTTGCCGGAGAGGATGATATAAAGGTTGCTCCCCGCGTCCCCCTTCTTGATGATGGACGATCCCCGCGGGAACTTCTTCATTTTGAGGATCGGGACGAGCCGCTTGATGTCCTTTTCCGTGAGGCTCTCGAAGATGGGGAACCGGGTGAGAAGCTTGGTGGCAAACCCGATGTCCTTGCCGTCGCCTTCATTGATCGACGGGCCCTCGGTTGTCCGGGGGCCGCGGGCAAAGGCCAGGCGGATGGTCCCGGTACATCCGCCGCACCGGAGCTGATAGGTATCCGGGAGCTTGTCGATGTTGCCGTATTCGATAAGGACCGCGGTGAGGTTGGAGACCAGAATCCGGCAGACCGGCTTGTCCAGGGGAACCCGGACCACCGCCGTGGTGATAAAGGTTTTTTCCTGCTTGTGCTTTAACGACAGGGCCTTGCCCGACAGGCGAACCTCGTCTCCCTCCCGGTAGAGGGGACAGTGATTGTCCTCGGTGATTTTAAACGTCGCTTCCGGAAAGCTCATGCAGGTCCCCTTTTCACGGCCGCCGTCCCCCTTACTTATCGTGAAAATCCAGAACCACGAATAACACGAATCACACTAATTTTTAATTCTAATTCGTGCTATTCGTGTGATTCGTGGTTAAATAAATTCTAAGTTTTTTCGTGTATTTCGTGGTTTAAATCCGTTTTCATTCACAGGGGTGATCGTGGTACCCCGCCCCGATCATGAGGGTTTATCTAGTGCCCATCCATAAATGGCCATTTTGCCCGATATCCGCGTTGCGCTCAAAATTTTATCCTCGAAATATCAGACATATGCCTGCGGTAAAATTTTTCGCGCGCCTTGATCTCGACCAAACTTTCCGATTTCTGGATGGACACTATCTAATCGCCGCCCTTAGCCCGTGGCTTCCTCGTCGATCCGCCGAATACCTTCCATCAACAGCCACATGAACTCTCCGATCTCGGGACGCTGGGCGTCCCTGTCCGAAATCCCCTGGACGAACTTGAACCGCCCCTTTTTCTCCCGGAGAATCTCGAAAAAGGCATCCCGACCCTCGGCCTCGTTATAGCGGGCCCGAACCAGCCCGCCCCCGTTGAAGAGAACCTTGGCCGGCCCCTTGGGCAGCACCAGGTTCAAAACTCCGGTCTTCCGGTTGAGGTTCAATGTCTGGAAGAGCTCCGAAGGGGACATCTCGCTCAAGGTCCCGATCATCCCCGAGGAGACATCCTCGGCCCGTTCGTCGTTGGTCCGTGCCAGCCGCTCGGCCATAAGCCGGGCGAAATAGCTCTGCAACGAAGGGAACTCGGCGAGAATCCGCTTGAAGTCGGGGGCGTTGATGAACAGCACCCGGGTCGGCTCGACCACCCGGATGGTGGCCCCGATGGGGCTGCCCACCAGAAGGCTGATCTCCCCGAAAACGTCGCCCCGCTCCATGTACCCGATGCTCAAGCCCTCTTCGACCAGGACTTCCACCTTCCCCGAGATGATGATGTAGAGCTTCTCGCCGATCTCCCCCCGCCGGAGGATGGTGGTCCCCTTGGCGTATTTCTTCATCCGGAGCATGGGGACGATCCGCTCGATATCCCGTTCATCCAGGGTTTGAAAGATCGGGAAGATATAGAGCAGACTGACCAGGGCGCTGAGGTCGCCTCCGGGGCCGCCTCTCCGGATCGGCGGGGCCGGCGGCCCTTTCCGGTGCCGGTATTCCAGCCGGACCATCCCCGAACAGCCGCTGCAGTTGATCACGCAGCGGTTGACGCTTTTCATGCTCTCATACTTGATCAGGACCGCGGTGATGTCCTCGACGAGTATCCGGCAGGCCGGCTTTTCATGGGGGATCTTGATGACGGAGGTGGTGATGAAGGTCTTTTCTTCCTTCCCCTTGAGCAACAGGGCCTGACCTGATAGCCTGAACTCGTCATCGATGGCATAGAGGGGGCAGTTGTTGTCCTCGATGATCTTGAACACCGCTTCCGGCGAGCTCATGGCGCTCCCCCGCCTCCGCGTAGCCAACGGGCCGGCCCCATGGGTCCGCCCGCTGCCGAGTCCTCACCGCCGCCATGTGCCGTCGACCGAAAATTGTCGATGTGATCCCCGCCGCACGGACGGATCCGCCCCGCCGGATCGGGGTCCGCCCGCCCGCGGGTCCGCCCGTCCCGTTTCCCTTTTGAATCGTAATCGGGCGCTTGCCAACCAAGCGATAAACGGACTAAATTATACCCATTACCGCGGGCCTGTCAATTCTTGAATCCGCGCCCGCCCGAAAGGAATCCCCATGGATCGTAGCCTGACCGGCGCCCAGAAACGGTATTTAAAGGGCCTCGCCCATTCCCTCAAGCCCGTTGTCTTCGTGGGAAGCCATGGCCTGACCGAGGCCCTTCTCCAATCCACCGACGAGGCGCTCATCCGCCACGAGCTGATCAAGGTCAAGCTCGTCGATTTCAAGGAGCGGGACCGGAAAGCGGCCCTTGTCGAGGCCCTTGCCGCTAATGCCGGGGCCTCGCTGGTGGGAGTGATCGGCCACGTGGCGATCCTCTACCGGCCCCATCCCGAGCCGGACCGGCGCCGGATCACTCTCCCGGGCGGATCAGCCTGATCCGCCGGCCTGAGCCACTTTCTCGGAAAGCCGGCGAAGGGAAAACGGCTTCTGGATAAATCCCCGGCAGCCCCGCTTGAGGATCTCCGCCGCCTGGCCGTTTTCGCTGTAGCCGGAGGCCAAC
This sequence comes from uncultured Desulfobacteraceae bacterium, assembly GCA_964633575.1. Taxonomy (GTDB): domain Bacteria; phylum Desulfobacterota; class Desulfobacteria; order Desulfobacterales; family JAABSP01; genus CAYNGG01. Next base: position 5,357 of record CAZWGY010000176.1, on the reverse strand, counting down.
AGGACCGACACCGACGGGTCGATCTCCCGGAGCCGGTCAAAGGTCTCCCCGCCGCTCATCTCCGGCATGATCATGTCGAGGATCACCAGATGAATCCGGTCCCGGTGCTCCTGAAACCGCTCCACGGCCTCGGCCCCGCCGGCGGCGGTGATGACCTCGTAGCCAAGCTCCGCCAGAAGGTCCCGGCCGATCTCCCGGATCATCGCCTCGTCGTCCACCAGGAGCACGGTCCCGCTCCCCCGAGCCGGTACCGTCGGGGCCGGCGCCACGGCATCGGCTTGCCGGTCGGAAGCCGGCAGATGGATGTTGAAGGTCGATCCCCGCCCCGACTCGCTGTAAACGGTGATCAGGCCGCCGTGGTTTTTGACGATCCCGTAGGCCGATGCCAGCCCCAGACCGGTTCCCCGTCCCCGGGGCCGAGTGGTGAAAAAGGGTTCGAAGATCTTTCCCAGGTGGTCTTTTTCGATCCCGGTGCCGGTGTCGGTCACTGATATCTTCACAAAAGGGCCGGGCGCGATGCCGTGGGGGCCGGTGACGTCCTCGTCCAGGATCACGGTCTCGGTGGCCAGAAACAGGGTCCCGCCCTCGGGCATGGCGTGCCGGGCGTTGATAAAGAGGTTCAGGAGAACCTGCTCGATCTGACCCCGATCGGCCTCCACCGCCCCGACATCCGCTCCAAACGCTTTACGGATGGTGAGCTCCTTCCGGGTCCGGGCGAACATCGCCACCGTCTCATCCACCAGCCGGTTGACATCCACGGGCAGGACTTCGTACTTCCCGCCCCGGGCAAAGCCGAGGAGCTGCCGGGTCAGCTCGGCCCCGCTTTCCACCGCCTTTTCGATTTGCTCGATCCGGTCGAGATGGGGCGAGTCATCCCCGATGCTCAGCCGCATGAGGGAGACATGGCCGAGGACGCCGGTCAGGAGGTTGTTGAAATCGTGGGCCAGCCCCCCGGCAAGGGTTCCCACCGCCTCCATTTTCAAAGCGGTCTGAAGCCGGGTCTCCATCTTCCGCTGCTCGGTCACGTCCTTCATGACCCCCACCAGCCCTTCGGCGGCATCGGCCCCGATCCGGTTCGGGGCGCAACTGACGCTGAGCTGGCGGGGCGTTCCCTCGGCGTGGGCCACGGTCACCTCCACGTCCCGGACCGTTTCGCCCGCGTCCCGGACCCGAGCCAGGAGCGTCTCCCACCCATCGGCGTCCCCGCCTTCCGGATGGATCAGGGCGGTAAAGGGTCGGCCCAGGGCATCCTCACGCCGCCCGCCCAGGAGGGTCTCGAAGGCCGGGTTGAGATAGGTGAACGCCCCGTCGTTATCCAGCGTGAAGATCACGTCCGGCGAGCTTTCCGACAGGGACCGGAACCGGGCCTCGCTTGCTTTCAACGCCGCTTCGGCCGCCCGGATGGGCCGGATATCGGTGACCACCGCGAAGCTGCCGGCATACCGACCCGATTCGTCGTAAAGCGGCGCCGGAGACAGCCGGGTGAGAACGGTCCGGCCGTCCCGGCCCTTCCAGGAGATCTCGTAGGGCTCGGTGCTCCCCCGGCGGCGCTCGGCCATCTGTTGGTCAAAGATGGTCCCATCGTCCGGGACGATCAACGACCTGACCGGCCGGCTCACCAGCTCATCGGCCGTGAATCCAAGCATCCGGGCAAACCGGTCGTTGGCATAGCGGAGCCGGTAATCCGCGTCCTGAACCACCAGCCCCTCGTTCATGGTCTCCACGAGTTGGCGGTAGCGTTTTTCACTTTCAGCCAACCGGCTCAGGGCCTCCCGGCGCCGGGCGCTTTCGGCGGTAAGCCGATCGTTTTGCCGGTTGAGATCGTCGATGGTCTCCCGAATCCGCTCGGCCATCCGGTCAAAGGCCCGGCCGAGGGTCGCGATCTCATCTCCCCCCCGGAAGCCGTGCCGGCGGTGAGGCGCCGGATTGCCCCGCTCGATCTCCCGGGCCGCCTCGGCCAGCTCCCGGATGGGCGAGACAATCCGTCGGCTCAGGATCAACCCGGCCACAAGCGCCCCCGCCAGGAGGCATCCGGCCCAGAAGACCATCCGAACCAGGACCTCACGGGTCCCCCGCTCCACCACGGCCACTAGGTCCGCCGCCGCGGCCGTGGCCATTTCCACCGGAATCACCAGCCCGAGGCGCCAGGGGAGCGATCGGAGAGGGCTGTAAGCCACGTACCGGTCTCCTTCGGCCAGCGGCAGCCGGAAAATGGCCGACTCCCCGAGGGCCATCCGCGCCAGGAGGTCCTGAAAGGCGGGCTCCCCCGCTTCCCGGAGATCGACGGTCCCCCGACCCTGGTAGCGCTCGGGCCGGAGCAGCTCCAGCCGCGCATGGGGCGGGGCGGCCACCAGGCGCCGCCGGTCGTCCATGATAAAGGTGTAACCGCCCCGGATGGGCGGATGCTGATTGAGCTCGGCGATCAGGCGGGTCAACGAGACGCTCACCCCCACATATCCGACCAGCCCGGCACCGGTGTAGATCGGCGCCACCGCGTCCACCACCTGCTCATAGCGGCCAACCAGAGGGGAAGGGTGAACCCCGGTCCAGCCGGTCGGCGGGTGGTGGCGGGCCGAGGGTTCGGCCCCGATCGCCGCCGACCGGGCGTAACCGGCCACGTCGGCCGGGTGGGCTTCGGGACCGGCCGGCGGATAGGACCGGAGCTCCCCCGACCGGGAGATGAAATAGGCGGCGGCGGAAAAATCAACCCCCATGAAGAGGCTGGACAGGAGCGCGTCCATATTCACCTCGTCGATGGCGTGATGATCCACCGAATCTCCGAGGTGGACCGCCCCGAAGTCGGCGGCGAACCGGGCGGTCCGAAGCTGCCCATCCAGGCTGGCCACCTGCCCCCGGACCAGCTTTTCGATATAGGCCTCCGTCTGGTCCGCCAGGATTCGCCGGCTCTGCCGGGCCATCTCCGAACGGGCCTTGTTCAACGCCACCCAGGTGGCCCCGCCAACTCCCACCGCGAGAGTGACAATGGCGGCGGCCAGGAGGATCAGGATCTGATACCGGAGCCTGAGCCCTCGCCGGGTCGATCCAGTGGACGGAGACCGGTCAGGAGCCATCTCCGCCTCGGTGGGCCGCCGGCTCAGCCAGAATTGCTTCCCATCGGGCCTGAGTTTCCCTCAAGGCTTCGACCGGTGAGCGGCGTCCCTCCAGGGCGGCGATGATTCCATCCGTAAGCCCCTCCAGCAGATCGGCCATCCGGGGATGTCGGGGCCAGGGCACGGCCGAGGCAATGGCGCTCCCGACCGCCTCGGCCAGGCGTGGAGCGAACTTCCGGTAGGCATCCGATTCGAGGGTGGACCGGCGGACGGGATCGACGCCGCCGTTGATCATGCTGAGCCGGAGACAGGTGTCGGGTCGGCCGGCAAAAAGCAGATACGCCCGGGCCACTTCCGGATTCCGGGCCCGGGTCGAGATCCCCAGGCTGAATCCGGAGTTGAGGGGCGGCCGGTGGCCCGTGCCGGAGTCGGCCATGGGGATCGGCACCACCCCCCAATCGCCCCGGATGGTTGACTGAGCCGGGTCCTCGGCCATCACCCCGATGTCCGTCCACTGTTCGACCATGGCCAGCCGGCCCGACAGAAAAGCGTCCCGGGAAACCTCCCAGTCGGTCTCGACCGGGGTGGGAAGGGCATGGCGGGCGTGGGCCACCAGAGCGGACAGGGCCGCCGTCGCCGCCGGGGTATCGAGGGTCGGCCGGCCCTCGGCGTCCATCAGTTGTCCTCCGAAGCCCGCCAGGCGGTTCATGAAGGTGGAGATGATCGCCATCGGGTTGTGCGGAGCCATGATCGCCGTTCCGTAAATCCCGGCCGTCCGCTCCGCTTGGGTGATCGTCCGGGCGGCCCGGCTGAATTCCGCCCAGGTCGTCGGCGGCGACAGCCCGTGCCGCTTCAGGATCGACGGCCGGTAGAACAGGACATGGGTGTCGCCGTCAAAGGGAAGGGCGTATCGCCGGCCTTTGTATTCGGTATAGGGTCCAAAGAGGCTTTCGACATAATCGTCCACCCGGAGGACGGACCGGTTGGACTCGATCCACGAGGTGAGATCCACCAGGGCCGACGCTTCGACCAGGGCCCCGAGGTCGATGTACCAGAACATCACCACGTCGAGGCGCGGGGACGGGCTCCGGATGTCATCGAGGATGGCCGTCAGCATCTCCCCGTAGTTGACCACCACGTTGTCCACCACCGCCCCGGTTTCATCCCGGAACCAGTCGGCCAGGGCATCCATGGCCTCCAGATGGGGCGAGTTGGTCAAGACCGTCACCCGCCGGCCGGACAGATCGTCGGCCGGCGGCAGGTCGGGAATCCGGTCGGCGGGATCCACCGGCGGCGGGTCGGTCCGATCGGCCAGAAGCACCACCACCACGACCGCCAGCAACAGGCCGATTCCGATTATCCAGAGCTTGCGGGCCATCACCGTCCCCCTTAGAATTTCCATCCCCAGAAGCGCAAAAACCGCTGGAAGTGCCAGAGGTCCGAGGCCCGGCGGTTCCAGGGCTTGAGGCTGGTGTAAAACGGGTTCCCGGTCTCCTCGGTGTCTGTGTAGCGTTTGTCCATCCCCACAAAGGGGTCGAGGCTGATGGGGCCGAGCAGAAGGGTCTCCCACGGCTTGAAGGCCCCCTTTACAAACCCGGTCAGGGGCCAGGTGTCATGAAAGAGGCTGACCGTGCCGTCCTCATGGGAAAGCGCGTCAAGGGCCGACATGGGGACCAGATCCGCCCGGCGCCGGGGGACATCGGAAAAATTCATCCCGTCGGCGGCGTCAACCACCGTCAGGTCCATCACCCGGTGGACCTCGGGCCGGAGGTGAACCACCACCCGGGGCGCCGCCATCCCCTCCGTCCGGAGCATCCCCGGCAGCTCCTCGCCATAGAGCTCGAAGCCGGCCGGGTCCCACCCATCGGGCCAGGCCGATGGGTCGAGGGCATCGGTGGGGACCACCGCCGCGTAACACCCACAGGTCCCGGCCGTGGTCACCAGGACCGGCCGGTTGTCGCCGTCCACCGTCACGATCACCAGGATGCCCACGTTCTCTCCGGCGGTGAGCCGGAACGGGATCAGGCGGAAGGGGACCTCGGGGAAGTGAATCCGGTAGATCAGGTTGGTGTAGCGAGTCTTGGGGGTTGAAACGTCCCGGACCTCGGTGTAGATTGTCGGGGATTCCGGGTCGATGTCGATTTCGACCCCCAACCGGGTCCCCCGAGCCACCGGCCGGCCGATCCGGTTGGCCGGCTCCTCGGTCCCCCGGGCCAAAAAGGCCGGGGCGTGCCGCCCGATCGGAGTCTCATTCATTTCGGGCCAGTAGAGGGTCGCGGCCCGATCCGGCCCGTCGGACGGCCCCAG
>CAZWGY010000175.1:6478-9037 GCA_964633575.1 uncultured Desulfobacteraceae bacterium | reverse complement strand
ATGGCCGACAGAATCCGGTCATGAAGCCGGCCGTTGCTGGCCACGATCCCGTGGTTGTTGGCGAGCTTCCGGCCGGCGGAAAAGTCCAGGGGCCGGCCGTTGAAGTCGGTAACCGCCCCGCCGGCCTCGGTCACGATGATGACCCCGGCGCCGTGGTCCCAGATCTTTTCCCGGTAGTCGGCCGCGTGCGGGAGCCGGAGGTAGATGGAAGCCTCCCCGCAAGCCACGGCGGCGTATTTGGCCTGGCTGTCCATCCGGCAGGGGAAGGCCCGGATGCCCAGGGCCTCGGAGATCTTCTGGTGGACGTCGTGGGCCGCGTGGGCCTTTTCCACCGATTCGCAGAACCGGGCCTCGGCCGGATCGGTGACTGAATCGACGCTCACCCGGAAGGGCTCGCCCCCGCCCAACGGCCTCGCCAGGGTCCCCTCGCCGGAGACGGCGGTAAAAAGCAATCCCGGGCCATCACCGTCGGACCGGCGGTAGTTGGGGCAGCCGAGTACCCCGAAGACGGGGCGGCCCCCCTCGATCAGGGCCAGGGCGATGGCGTATTGGTCTTTCCGCAGAAATCCCTTGGTCCCGTCGATGGGGTCGAGGGTCCAGTAGCGTCTGGAGAAATCGGCGGGCGTCGCGCCGTAATCCACCGCCGACAGGATCGCCTCAGCGTCGATCCCCGGCCGGACCGTGGCCACCAGGTCGGTGACCCGCCGGAGGAGATCGGGGTTTTCCCGGAGGAGGTCAACTTCCTCTTCACTCACCACCGGATCATCGGGAAAGGCCCGGCGAAGGGCCTTATGGATGACCGCCTGGCTGGCAAAGTCGGCCAGGGTTACCGGCGATCGGTCGGCTTTTTGGATGGCGGAGAGGTCCAGGCTCTCCCCGACCCGCCGGCAGAGCCGGGCGGCCGTCTCGACGGCGGCAACCGCCACCTCGGTTTCCTGGGAATAGCTCATCAATCACACCCTTTCGTAAACGGATTCAAGCGGCCTCCATGGGCCGCAAGCGGTCGATTGGTTGACTATCACAGGTGACGGCCCCGCGCAACCGCCGGAAGCCGGCGGACGGGCGTCAAATTCATGGACAAACGCCCCCGGGTGGCTTAAAACGGAGTCAGCGGGAGCGCTGGTGTTACCACGTCAGGCGTCCGAGGTTTCCAATAATGTGGAAACCTCGGAGGTCTTTACTAAAACCGCAAAGGAGGCTTGCCATGCCGCGTGTTGTCCATTTCGAGATCCCGTTCGACGAAGTTGAGCGGGCGAAGGCGTTTTACGGAGATCTCTTCGGCTGGAAGATCGCTCCCGCCGAGGGGAGCCCCGGGTACTGGCTGATCACCACCACCGACGAGGAGGGGGAGCGGGACGTCGAAGGGGGGATGATGGCCCGGCAGGAGCCGGGGCAGCCCATCATCAACTACATCGACGTGGCGGACCTCGATGAGTCGGTCCGGCGGGTGGCCGATCTCGGGGGAACGATCGTCATGGGGAAAACCGCCGTGCCGAAAACCGGCTACTTCGCCATCTGCCGGGACACCGAGGGCAACGTCTTCGGGCTCTGGAAGACCGACCCCGAAGCCTCGGTCTTCTCCGACGCGGCCGAGGCATTCGTGGCGGTGATGGCGGCGATCATCGCCGCCGACGAGGATTACAGCGTCGATGAGATCCGAACCGTCTGGCACGAGGTGGAGACTCTGGAGCTGTTTGCCGGGAAGGACTACCGGGAGCTGGAATCGAAGGTCTTCAAGGCGTTCGGCAAGGACCCGGCCACGCCGACGGCCTTTGCGGCCGGCGAGATCGGCACGATCATCGGATCGGCCCGTCAGATGCTCGACGAGTCCCTCCGGGAGCTGGCCTACAAGATGGCGGTGAAGCTGGCTCACGCCGACCGGACCCTCAAGGGCTATGTCCGGGAGATCGACGAGCGGGAGCAGGCGGTCCTCGACCGGCTCCGGGAGGGGCTCGGGATCACCGATACCGTCGCCGCCCGGATCGACGAGGAGGTGGCCGAGTCCCGATATCAGTTTTAGGGGGGTTGAGCGGATTGGCGGTTATGCCCGCCACTCGAAGCGCTGCTCGTTGACCGGAGTCCCCCAGGTCGCCCCGGGCCGGGTTTCAGTCAGCACGAAGCCTCGGCTTTCATAGAGCCGGCGGGCCCGCCAAAGCCCCTCGAAGGTCCAGAGATAGACCCGGCGATGGCCCCGGTCCCGCCGGAAGGCCATCGCCGTGTCCAGCAGGCGGCCGCCGATCCCCCGGCACTGATAGGGCTCATCCACGATAAACCATCGGAGATGAGCCCACCCCGTTTCGGCGTCCTCGCCGTCGATGGCGATGGCGCCCCGGATCTCCCCGTCCGCCCAGGCGGTCCAGAAGCCGTCGGACTCCGGGGACCGGCGTTGGAGAAAAGCGGCCAGCTCGGCCGCCACCTTGGCTTCGAAGAAAAGGCCGAAGTTCCAGTGGCGGTGGTAGTAGGTGCCGTGGAGGGCCGCGATCCAGCCGATGACCCCGGGCTCGTACCCCGTCCGGATGTCCACGGAGGCGGAAGCCATGGCTATTCCGCTTTCTCCTT
>CAZWGY010000175.1:0-6378 GCA_964633575.1 uncultured Desulfobacteraceae bacterium | reverse complement strand
CCGAAGAGGGTGGCGATCTCATCGGCGAGGCTGACCTCCAGGTCGAGGGCGTCCTCTTTTTCGAGGCTTTTGAGGATCTGAAAGTGGACCCATCCTTCAGCCGGGAGCCCGTCGAGGTACTCGGCCAGAGACTCCAGAAGCTCTCCTTCGCCCTCCGCGTCATCACTCAGCCGCCACCCATCGTCATCGGGCCGGATGGTTCCCGGGATGGTGCCTTCAAGGTCCGTGATGATCAGGCCGTTTTCGAAACAGGCATCCAGGAGCCAGACCTCGCTGTCGGGTTCCCGGAGCCAGGTCATGAAGGCCGTCCAGTCTTCGATGGGATCACCCGCCTTGTCGGAACGCTCGACGCAGAAGCCGAAGCGAATCCGTTCCTCGTCCAGTTGAGCGATGAATTTGGCCAGAAACCGGGGCTCGGCCCGCTCGTGATGGCGCATGTCGCACCAGTGAATCACCGGGAGACGGTAAACCGGCCAGGAATTGAATTCCATCCCTTCGGCGGACAGGCGTCGGGTCACCGCTCCGCCCAGCTTTTCCCGGCTCCGCCAGTTGGTCCCGGCCACATTGCCTTTGAAATCGGATTCGTCCAAACCCTTGAACCCTTTTCCATAAGAGGCGGATGCGGGACGGGAACCGGAGGGTTTGGGCCTTTTCGCCGCCTCCTTGAGCTCCAGTTCGTGCTCCATCCGCTCGATGATCCGCTGCTGAAGATCGAGGGTCGAGGTGATCTCCTCGCCGTTTTCCCAGCGAATCCGCATGGAGTTTCCCTTGATGGTCACTACCTCGTAAACCCCTTTCATGTTCCGATACTTCTGGCCGACCTTGAATTGGACCATCTGCTTTCCTCACCATATTTTTTGGGTTGCCGGCGGACCCGGTGGGCCCACACATTCCATGGATTAAAACCGTTTCCGTTCCGCATCCGACCGGATCACGAAAAGATCTCCGAGCTTTCCAACTTATTGGAAACCTCGGAGATCTCCGGTTCGGAGGGCGTTTATCATCACTGGATTCAATAGCATAAATCGGCACTGACAATCAAGCGCCTTGTCGGACCGCGGCAAAAACCCTTTTGACAGGCCGCTTAAAATCCGATACCTAAAAGGGGTTATGACCGTCAACGGGAAATGGCCCACAACCGGGTCCCAAACAATCCATGACTACCCGGATCACCCTCGGGTGGCGGTGGGCGGAGTGGTCTTCCATGATGGCCGGGTTCTGTTGGTCCGTCGGGGCAAGGCGCCGTCCCAGGGCCGCTGGGCCATCCCCGGCGGCGGAGTGAACCTGGGGGAAAGCCTCGCCGCCGCGGCCGAGCGGGAGGTCTTCGAGGAGACCGGGATCACCATCCGGGCCGGGGAGCCGGTGTTCACCTTCGATGCCATCCATCGGGACGAGGCCGGACGGATCCGGTTCCACTATGTGATCGTGGACCTGATGGGAGAGTATCTCAGCGGGGAGCCGGTGGCCGGCGACGACGCGGCGGAGGCCCTCTGGGTGGCTCCGGCGGAATTGGCGGGGATGCCGGTCAGCGAGCCCACCCGACGGCTCCTCCGGGACCGGCTCGGGTTCGGCGAATAATGGCCGGGGAAGACCGACGGCGGTGGAATGAGCGCTACCGGCGGGGGAGCTTTTCCGATGAGCCGGCCGGAATCGTGACCCGGTACCATGAACTGGCCCCCGCCGGTCGGGCATTGGACCTGGCGGCCGGAAACGGCCGACATGCCCGGTTTCTGGTGGACCGGGGATTTACGGTGGATGCCCTGGATATCTCCGAGGTGGGACTCGCCCCTTTGGTTGGGTATCACCCCCGGCTCCACCCGGTCTGCATCGACCTGGATACCGTCGAGATCCCCGAGGAGCGTTACAGCCTCATCGTCAACATCCGGTATCTCAGCCGGCGGCTCTTTCCCTACATCCGGGCGGGGCTGGCGCCCGGCGGGGTTCTGATCTTCGAAAGCTACCTGGAGGGGGGTGACCCCGGCGCCCGGCCGTCCTGCCGGGATTACCTGCTCCGGACCAACGAGCTGCTCCATGCGTTCCTGTCGTTGACGGTCCGGTTTTACCAGGAAGCCCCGGCCGGGCCGGAGCCGTCGCCGGTGGCCTCTCTGGTGGCGGTGAGGCGCCGGTGACGGCTCCGCCGCGGTTTCCGCCCTGGACCGCCCTGGTGGTCGGGGTCCTGGCCGTCTCGACCGGGGCCATCTTCGCTCGCCTGGCCGACGCGCCCCCTCTGGTGATCGCCGCTTACCGGGTGGGTCTGGCGGCGATCATCCTGATACCACCGGCGCTCTGGCAAGTGGGCGGGGAGCTCCGGCGGCTGACCCGGCGGGATGTCGGCCTGGCGCTGGTCTCGGGGACGTTTCTGGCGCTCCATTTCGCCACCTGGATCTCGTCGCTCTTCTACACATCCATCGCCAACTCGGTGGTCCTGGTGAACACCAACCCGCTCTGGGTGGCGGTCTTCACCCCGCTGGTGACCCGGGAACGGCTCGGCGGACGGAAGCTTTTCGGGATCATTTTGTCGGTGATCGGCGGATTCGTTATCGGAGCCGGGGACTTTGCCGTTGGCGGGCGGGCATTGCTGGGCGACGGCCTGGCCCTGGCCGGGAGCTTATGCGCGGCCTTTTATCTCCTGCTGGGGCGGACCTTGCGGCGGAAGCTGTCGCTGCTGGCCTATATCTCGGTCTGCTATGGATCGGCGGCGGGAGTCCTCTGGCTGGCGGTCCTCGCCCTGGGGCTGCCGGTGACCGGGTTTTCCGGGCAAACGGTGGCCGCCTTCTGGGCCATGGCCCTGATTCCTCAGCTCATCGGCCACACCAGCTACAACTGGTCGCTCAGGTGGTTTTCCACCGGGCTGGTGGCGGTGAGCCTGCTGGGCGAACCCATCGGGGCGACGATTCTGGGGTATCTGATTTTCGACGAGGGGCTGACCCTGATGAAGCTCGCGGGGGGCGGGCTCATCCTGACCGCCATTTACATAACCGCCACGGGCGAGCCGAAAGGAGCCGAGGATGCGGGCGACGCCGACACAGACACGGGATGACACGGTTCAGCGGGGGAGAGGCGAGCTCCTGCTGGTGGACGATGATCCGGCGATCCTGACCGGCGTGGGCATGACCCTCGAGCGGGCCGGGTACCGGGTGGACCGGGCGGACAGCGGCGAAGCGGCCCTGGACCGGATTCGCCGTCAGGCCTTTGACCTGGTGATCACCGATCTGGCCATGGAAACGGTCACCGGCATCGATCTTCTCCGGGCCGTCAAGGACCGCCACCCCCAGACCAAGGTGATGATTCTCACCGGCTTCGGAAACATGGACTCGGCCATCGAGGCCCTCCGGCTGGATGCCGACGACTACCTGCTCAAGCCCTGCGAGTCGGAGGAGATCCGGTTCCGGGTGTCCCGCTGCATGGAAAAGCAGGAAATGGAGAAACGGCTTCTGGCTTATGAAAACATCGTTCCGGTCTGCTGCGTCTGCAAGCGGATTCGGAACGACTCGAGGATCGGGGCCGAAGACGGACGCTGGATGACCGTCGAGGAGTATATGTGGCAGCGGGCGAGGGTCACCGCCACATCCACCTATTGCCCGGCCTGCGAGGAAAAGGCCCTGAAAGGCTGACGCCGGCGCCTCACCCATGCCTTCTTTCCCCCGACTCACTTTCGCCCGCCGGTTTGCCCGGCTCCCCTGGTATGATCTGTTGATGGTGGCGGCGGTGATGGGGCTTCTGGGGTGGCTGACTCTCCGGGGAGCCGGGGCCCTCAATTACAACTGGCAATGGTACCGGGTCCCCCGCTACCTTTACACCCTGGAGGACGGCCGGTTCACACCTGGTCCGCTGCTGGAGGGGCTCTGGGTGACCTTCCACATCACCGGGATCAGCCTTCTGCTGGCTTCCGCGGTGGGCCTGATCACCGCCTTTCTCCGCCTGTCCAACTCCGTTTTGGGCCGGACCGCGGGGCGGGTCTATCTGGAGCTGGCCCGGAACACGCCTCTTTTGGTCCAGATTTTCTTCATTTATTTCGTCCTGGCTCCGGTCCTGGATATCGGCCGGTTCACCTCGGCGGTGATGGCGCTGAGCCTCTTCGAAGGCGCTTATGCCTCGGAGATCTTCCGGGCCGGAATTATCTCGATTTCCACGGGACAGTGGGAGGCGGCCCGGAGCCTGGGCATGACCACGGCGGCCACCTATCGCCATGTGATCCTCCCCCAGGCCATCCGCCGGGTCATCCCCCCGCTCACCGGGCAGGCGGTCTCCCTGGTCAAGGATTCGGCCCTGGTCAGCACCATCGCCATCTATGACCTGACCATGCGGGGACAGGCGATCATCGCCGAAACCTACCTCACCTTCGAACTCTGGCTGACCGTGGCCGCGATTTACCTGGTCGTCACCGCTTCCCTGTCGGGCGTGGCTCATCTTCTCGAACGCCGCTTTCGCGGAGCGACGGGGGGAGGGTATTGACAGAGATCCCGATTTCAATTAAGTACAACAGCATCGGACGGCGGAAAGGTCGGCAATCGCGTCGCGCCGATGCGGTTAGCCTATCCAAACCCAATCCTTCAATGAGGAGGTCGTTTTGACTGCCAGAACACGGTTTTTATCATGGATGGTCGCGGGAGCGCTGGTGCTCGGCGTTGTCGGTGGCGTGAATGCCGGAGATCTCAGCCAGAAGCTCGCCGAGGAAAGCGCAATCGAACAGATCAACCGACGGGGCGTGCTCAAGGTGGGAATGTCCACCTTTGTCCCCTGGGCCATGAAGGACAAGACCGGGAAGCTCATCGGGTTCGAGATCGATGTGGCCACCCGGCTGGCCGAAGACATGGGCGTCAAGGCCGAATTCGTGCCCACCAAGTGGGCCGGAATCATTCCGGCGCTGCTCACCGGGAAATTCGACGTGATCATCGGCGGGATGGGAATCCGTCCCAACCGGAACCTCAAAGTCAACTTCACCATCCCCTACGACCACACCGGGATGTCGATGGTGGCCCACAAGGAAAAGGCCGCCGGCTTTTCGAGCCTGGATGACTTCAACAAGGATGAGGTGATCATCGCCGCCCGGCTCGGGTCCACCGCCGTGACCGCCGCCAAAAAATACATGCCCAAGGCCAAACTCCGCCTTTTCGACGACGAGTCCCAGGCATACCAGGAGCTGGTCAACGGCAATGCTCACGCGGTGGTGGGATCGGCGCCCACTCCGGCCTTTTACGCCATCAAATACCCGGATAAGCTCTTTTTGCCCCTGGATGAGACCTTTACCCAGGAACCCATCGGTTTTGCCGTCCGGAAGGGCGACGTGGACACCCTTAACTACTTCAATAACTGGATTCGGGTGGTCTCCGCCGAAGGGTGGCTTAAAGATCGAAAACACTACTGGTTCGGCACCCGGGACTGGGAAGATCAGATCCAATAGGCGGGCGCGGGATGCACCGGGGCCGGTTACGGATATCCCCCCTCGATCTGGTCGTGGGGGGATTGCTGCTGCTGGTGGGAAGCTACATCGCCTACCGGATCACCGCCGGGATGCAGTACAACTGGAGCTGGGGGACCATCCCCCAGTATCTCTTCCGACATGACCCGGAGCGCGGATGGGTTCCGAACCTCCTGATCCAGGGCTTTTTCACCACCATCCGGCTGAGCGTCTGGGGGACCGTTCTGGCCCTGTTGATCGGGACGGTCATGGGCCTCTTCCGGGTGGCCCAGCGCCCGTTTTTCAGACTGATCGGCGGGATTTACGTCGGCGTGATCCGGAACCTCCCGCCGCTGGTTCTTATCTTCATCGGCTACTACTTCATCAGCAGCCAGCTCATGCCCCTGCTGGGAATCGAAAGCCGGGTCCGAAACGCCCCCGACTGGGTCCAATCAGCCCTGTCGGCCCTGGTCGCTGATCCCCGTCACCTCACCGCCTTCCTTTCCGCCCTGGTAACCCTTGCCCTCTTCGAAGGAGCCTACATCACCGAGATCGTCCGCTCCGGCATCCAGTCAGTCGAGCGGGGCCAGTTGGAAGCGGCTTCGGCTTTGGGGTTCAATCGGTTTCAGCGGATGCGCCATGTGATTTTGCCCCAGGCGGCCCGGATCGCTCTCCCGCCCCTGGCCGGTCAGTTCATATCGACCATCAAGGACTCGGCCATCGTCTCGGTGATCTCCATCCAGGACCTGACCTTCCAGGGGATGGAGCTGATGGCGGCAACCTATCTGACCTTCGAGGTCTGGATCACGGTAACCGCCCTCTACCTGGTATTGACCCTCACCTGCTCGCTGGCGGTGGAGCGGCTGGAGCTTCGGATGGGACGACGGCCGGCATAGGAGTGATGAGGACTGAGGACTGAGGACTGAGGACTGAGTGGCGCCGATTGTAGGGGCGGACCTGCGTGTCCGCCCGCTATG
>CAZWGY010000174.1:0-9058 GCA_964633575.1 uncultured Desulfobacteraceae bacterium | reverse complement strand
GACCCGGTTCCGGGTCTCCTGTCCGCGCCGCTTTCAAGCCTCGTGAGCGCCTGATTTCGCCATGTCCGAAACCCCCAAAGCGCCGCTGACCGTCCGATGGATTCCGGACCTGTCTCACGTGGACCGGGGCGACTGGGACCGGCTGGCCCGTCCTCTGGCGACGCCGTTTCTCGAGTACGACTGGCTCCGGATACTGGAACGGTCCGACAGCGTCTCCGACACGGCCGGCTGGCTGCCCCGGCACCTGACGATCTGGTCCGGCGACCGGTTGGTGGGGGCCGCGCCGCTTTACGTCAAGATTCACAGCGAGGGTGAGTTCGTCTTCGACTATCCCTGGATGGAGGTGGCTCACCGGCTGAGGATCGCCTATTACCCGAAACTCCTGGGGATGACGCCGTTCACCCCGGTGCCGGGCTATCGGTTTCTGGTGGACCCGGCGGCCGGGGAGGGCCGGGTGACCGAGCGGATGTTTTCCGAAATCGACCGGTTCCGGCTGCGGAACAACCTTTCCGGGGTTCATTTCCACTTCGTTGACCCGGACTGGCGGGGCCGGCTGGTTGCGGCCGGGTACACCGAATGGGTCCACGGGGGCTTTATCTGGCAAAAAGGGGGAGAAGCATCCTTCGACGATTACCTGGCCCGGTTCAAGTCGGGACAGCGGCGGAACATCCGGCGGGAGCGTCGGGCCTTATGGAAGATGGGGATAACGGTCCGGATACTTTCGGGAGACGAGATTCCGGAGGCGCTGTTCGGCACCATGTACCGGCTCTATGCGCGGACCAATGACAAGTTCGGCCCCTGGGGCTGCAAGTACCTGAGCCAGTCCTTTTTCGACCTGGCGGCCCGGCGGTTCCGCCACCGGATCGCCCTGGTGGTGGCCGAACGCGAGGGGGCGGGTCGGCCCGTCGGCATGGCCATGCTGGTTTACAAGGGAGATCGGCTCTTCGGCCGGTACTGGGGGTGCTTCGAAGAGGTCCACGCGCTCCACTTCAACGTCTGCTATTACCGGCCCATTGAATGGGCCATCGAGCGGGGGATGTCGAGCTTCGACCCCGGGATCGGCGGAGACCATAAGGTTCGGCGGGGATTTACCTCGGTTCCCGAGTACAGCTTCCATCGGTTTTCAGACGAGCGCCTTCGGTGGGTGATGACCCGGCATATCGGGGATGTCAATCAGTTGGAGGGGGATCAGATCGAGCGGTCCAACCGGGCGGTGCCGCTTTCCGCGACGGTCCGCCAGGAGGAAGGGTAGGGGCGGCGCGAAGCCGCCCCGGGAATCGACGGGTGAGTTAGAGGGCCTTGCGGCGTCCGCAGACCCGACAGCGCCATCCCACCTGAACCGGCGTGGGCCGGATCGATGAGAGGGCAAAGGTGGCGGCCCAGGATCGGACTTCGTCCCAGGTGGTGTTCCGGCCACAGGTCTCGCAATGGGCCTCGATGGTTTTATTCGGCTTTTTGATCCCCTCCGGCCAGGACGTGGCCTGGGGTATCGGCGGTGCTTCCGTCCGGCGGACTCCATGGTGTCTAATCGTCATGTTTGTTCCTTTCATTCAGGGTCGTTTCCAAAACCCTCAACCGAAGCAAAAAGCGGGCCATAATGGTAAAATGCTGAAACAATCGACTTCTTTCCCTGAACGGGGCCTTAAATGAGAATCCCGGATTCTGATTTCAGGCTGGGTTTGAGGCCGGTGATCCGGGTCAAACGAAGGCGGTCATTCGATAACCTTCTGATATTTAAAAGGAATATAAAATTCAGAACCGACGGTTCCGCCATCCGAAGATTTCAGAATGGCGGGTTCTGAAATGGCGGGTTCGGAGATCGACCCTCTTGCCGGGCTGGACCACGAGCGGTTCATGGCGCTGGCCCTGGCCGAGGCCCGCCGGGGGTTTCGGGCCGAGGAGGTGCCGGTGGGGGCGGTTTTGGCGGAACTTGGCGGGGCGGTCCTGGCATCGGCTCACAACCGGACCGTGACCCTGAATGATCCCACGGCCCACGCGGAGGTTTTGGCCCTGCGCCGGGCGGCCCGTCGGCGGAGAAACTACCGGTTGTTAAACACGGTTCTCTATGTTACAGTCGAGCCCTGCATGATGTGCATGGGAGCGATTCTCCACGCCCGGCTGACCGGGCTGGTTTTCGGCGCGCCCGACCCTCGATGGGGGGCGGCCGGGTCGCTCTTCGACCTCTCGGCCGACCCGCGACTGAACCATCGGGTAACGGTGGTTTGCGGCGTCCGTCGGGAGGCCTGCGGGCGCCTGATGCGGTCGTTCTTCCGGGTTCGCCGGAAGCGGGGGAATGATGATTGATGATTTTAGATTTTTGATTGATGATTGCATATTTCCAAAATCTAAAATCAAAAATCTAAAAATCTAAAATCGAAATGAGGAGAAGCTCGTGGCAAACGTTGTGATTGTCGGAACGCAGTGGGGAGACGAGGGCAAGGGCAAGATCGTGGATTTGTTGTCGGAGCGTGCCGAGATGGTGGTCCGCTTCCAGGGGGGCAATAACGCCGGCCACACCATGGTGGTGGGCGGGAAGCAGTTCATCAGCCATCTGGTGCCGTCGGGGATTCTCCAGGGGCGGACCTGCCTCATCGGTAATGGCTTGGTGGTGGACCCGATTGTCCTGACTTCGGAGATTGACTATCTTATCGATCGGGGGGTCTCGGTCACCCCGGACAATCTCAAGATCAGCGAGAAGGCTCAGGTGATTCTGCCCTGGCACAAGGCCATCGACCTGGGACGGGAGGCTCGCAAGGGCGACACCAAGATCGGCACCACCGGCCGGGGAATCGGCCCGGCTTACGAGGACAAAGCCTGTCGGCGGGGGATCCGGTTCGTGGAGCTGATCGATCCGCCGGTCTTTGCCGGTCGGGTCCGGGAGGTTCTCGAGGAGCACAACTTCTATCTCACCGAGTACCTGAAAACGGATCCGATCGATCCGGAGGCGGTCATCGCCCAATACGCGCCGCCGGCCGAGCGGCTGGCGCCTCATGTAACCGATACCTCGGTGATCCTCGAGGAAGCCGTGAAACGGGGGCGGCACGTCCTGTTCGAGGGGGCTCAGGGAACCCATCTCGACATCGACCACGGGACCTATCCGTTTGTCACCTCATCCAACACGGTTTCGGGCAATGCCTGTTGCGGAGCCGGGATCGGGCCCGGGGCCATTGACGGAGTGATCGGGATTGTCAAGGCCTACACGACCCGGGTGGGGAGCGGGCCCTTTCCCACGGAGCTCCAGGACGCGGTGGGCGACCGGATTCAGGAGAAGGGGGCCGAGTTCGGGGCCACCACCGGGCGCCGGCGCCGGTGCGGCTGGCTTGACGTGGTCCTCTTGCGCAACGCGGCCCGGTTGAACGGCCTTACCGGGCTGGCCATCACCAAGCTCGATGTGCTCGGGGGGATCAACCCGCTGTTGATCTGCACCGGGTACCGGGGGGAGAGGGGACTTATCAGGCATTTTCCGGCGAGCCTCAAGGTCCTGTCGGACTGCGAGCCGATTTACGAGAAATTGCCGGGATGGGACGCGGATATCTCCGGGGTCCGTCGGATGGAAGACCTGCCGGCCGAGGCGGTACATTACATCCGTCGGGTCGAGGAGCTGACCGGGGTACCGGTCCGGATCATTTCAGTGGGGCCAGGTCGGGATCAGACGGTTATCCGGGAGCACCCCTTTGCCACTTGACGAGGGGGTCGAATTTTTCATTGACAACGCCGGGGTCATGGCGTAAATAACGGGTTGGTGTTCGGGAAGTGGCTCAGTCTGGTAGAGCACAGCGTTCGGGACGCTGGGGTCGCTGGTTCAAATCCAGTCTTCCCGACCAGATCCCCCTGAAGTCCATACGAACGGGGTGCCGGGCGTCGCGTTGACGAGCCGGGCACCCCGTTTGTTTTTTTGAGGTCCGCATGAGCGAGGACGTCGGGACGGCGGGGTCCACGGAGACGGGGATTCCCGCGAGCACGTTGAGTCTCCGGGCCATTGTCGCGGCTCTGGCCCTGCTGACGCTGTTGACCACGGCGGCCGGCGGCTGGCTCTACCATCGCTCCCTCCATTCGGCGGCGGTCCGGGAGGCGGGCCGGCGGAATGCCATCCATGCGGCGGCCATTCACGCCCAGGTGTCAATCTATCTGGAAAAAAATCTCAAGGCCGTCCGGGCTCTGGCCGGTCTGGATGAACCGGCGGCGTTTCTGGCCGATCCCACCCCGCCCCGGCGGGCATCGGTGGACCGGACTCTCGACCATTTCCGCGAGTCCTTCAATGTCAGCGTCTGCTACCTCATGGACAACACCGGTCTCACCCTGACGGCCACCAACCGGGATGAACCGGATAGCTTTGTGGGGAAGCGTTACGGATTCCGCCCCTATTTCCAGCAGGCCCTGGCGGGAACCCCGGCGATCTACATGGCTCGGGGGGTGACTTCAGGGGAGCGGGGGATCTATTCGAGCCATCCGGTGAGGGGGCCTGAGTCGGACCGAATCCTGGGGGTGGTGGTGATCAAGGCCCCTCTGGACCCGCTGGAAGCGGGACTGGATACCGCGTATCCGGGGATCTGGCTGCTGACGGGTCCTCAAGGGGTGATCTTTGCAACCAACCGGAAGGGCTGGCGCTACCGGACCCTCTGGCCGGCTGACCCGGCGATGCTCGAGGGAGTGGCCCGGTCCCGTCAGTTTGGCAACGGCCCCTTTTCTCCCACCGGTCTCAGCCCTCTAGGCGCCGATCGATGTGTCGATCCCGAAGGGACCGTCTATCAGATCCGTTCCCTGGCCCTGGCGGATCTTCCCAACTGGGAGATCGCATACCTCACTGATTTGAGCGCGGTGGTTCGGAACCTTTCCGACCCGCTGCTCCGGATCAGCGGCCCCTTGATTTTCATGCTGGTGATCTTCGTGGGCACGGCGGTCCTGCTGCTCTATCTCCGGGCCAGCAGCGACATCCGCCAGCGGCGGAGTCTGTCCACGGCCCTGGCCCGCCAGAATCTCTATCTCTCGGCGCTCCACCAGACCACCGTGGGAATTATCAACCGGCTGGAGATGAGCGATCTCCTCGAGACGGTCCTTGACCGGGCGGTCTCCATGACCGGGACTCCGCACGGCTATATCTATCTGCTGAGGCCCGACGGGAAATCCATGGAGATGCGCCTGGGGCGGGGGTTTTTCACGGACCTCATTGGCCTGACGGTCCGGCCCGGCGAGGGGCTGGGGGGAAGGGTCTGGGAGACGGGGCGCCCGCTGATCGTGGCCGACTATCGGCATTGGGTTGGCCGGCTGATCATCGACTGCCTGGACTCGCTCCGATCGGTCGTCGGGATTCCGTTGACCTCCGGGGGCACCGTGGTGGGGGTGATCGGGATCGGCTTTCTGGAGCCGGACAAGCAGCCCGGAACTGAAGAGATGCGGGCGTTGACCCGGTTTGCCGAGCTGGCGGCCATTGCCATGGACAACGCCCGGCTGGTGTCGGACATCCGGCATGAGCTGGCCGAGCGGAAGCGGGCCGAGGCGGCCCTCCGGGATAGCGAGGAGCGGTTCCGGACGGCGTTTCAGACCAGCCCCGATGCCATCCACATCATCTCCCTGGCCGACCGCCGGTATGTGGATGTCAACGAAGGGTTTACATCCGTCACGGGCTACGGCCGGGACGAGGTGGTGGGCCGCCCCGTGGACGACTTCCCGATTTGCGGCAACCCCGGGATCCGAGAGGACATTCTGACCACCCTGGAGCGTGACGGGGAAGTCCTGGATGTGGAGATCCGTCTCCGGACCCGGACCGGAGCGGGCCGGACCGGACTGGTTTCAGGCCGGGCCATCGCCCTTGCCGGAGTCCCCCACGCCCTCATCGTCATCCGGGATATCTCGGACTGGAAGGATGCTCAGGCGGAAATCCGGGAAATGGCCGAGGCCGAACAGATCCGGCGGGAGCGGCTCAAGGCCGCCATGGAGACGGCCGGGGCCGTCTGCCACGAAATGAATCAGCCGCTCATGGCCCTTTACGGTTATGCCGAGCTGATGATGCGGCGGCTCGACCCCGAGGACCCCCTTTATCAGGCCGCTTCCGGGATCGTCGTTCAGGTGGACCGGGTCGCCGAGCTCACCCGGAAGCTCATGGGGATCAACTCTTATGAGACCAAACCGTATTTAAAAGGCCGGATCATGGACATTTACAAAGCAACGGGATCATCGGACTGATTATGAAAGAAAAGAGCCGTTTACGTGTCTTGTGCCAGGACAGCCGGGACATGTCATCCATTTACGGCAGCAGCGTGGACCTGGTGGTGACATCACCGCCGTACCCCATGATCGCCATGTGGGATGACTTGTTCGCCGAGCTGGCCCCGGAATCCATCCGGGCATTGGACCGGGGCAATGGGAATGCCGCTTTCAAGGCCATGCACGAGGCCCTCGATCCGGCATGGAAGGAGGTCGCCCGGGTGCTGCGGCCCGGAGGCCTTGCCTGTATCAACATCGGGGACGCCACCCGGACGGTGGACGGGTCTTTTGCCCTTTATCCCAACCATATCCGGATCATGTCCGCGCTGATGGGGGCGGGGCTGACCCCCCTCCCGGCGATCCTCTGGCGGAAACCCACCAACGCGCCCAACAAGTTCATGGGCTCGGGGATGCTCCCGGCCGGGGCTTATGTGACCCTCGAACACGAGTATATCCTGATTCTCCGGAAAAACCCCCGGCGGACCTTCGGAAGCCAGACCGACAAGGCCCGCCGGCGGGAGAGCGCCATCTTCTGGGAGGAGCGGAACCAGTGGTTTTCCGACGTCTGGTTCGGGATGGTGGGACACCGGCAGAAGCGTGTGGCCCGAGGGGACCGAAGCGGGGCCTTTCCCTTCGAGCTGGCTTACCGGCTGATCCTGATGTTTTCGGTTTACGGCGACACCGTGCTCGACCCCTTCGTGGGGACCGGAACCACTCTCCGGGCCGCTCTGGCCGCCGGCCGGCACGGCGTGGGGCTCGAGATCGCCCCGGACCTGGCGGCGGCGGCATCGGAGCTGCCCGACGACTTCGTGGAGACGGCCAACCGCCGCCTGACCGAACGGCTCGAAGCTCACGGGGAGTTTATTCGCGAGCGGGAGGCGGGGGGTTATACATTCAAACACCGGAACCGGTTTTACGACTTCCCGGTGATGACCCTTCAGGAGACCGACCTCCGGCTTTACCCCATGGAGTCAGTCCAGCGGGATGACGCGGGGACCATGACCGCCACGTTTACCGATGACCTGGGCGGTTGACAAGCCCTTGATTCAGGCCCCATATTGTGACACCGGCCGGGGGCCTTCCGAGGTGACGGCCGGGGTGATCGTATTGTCTAACCATTGAACTCGATACAGGTGAGCACCATGATCGAATTGAGCCATATCCGGTTTACCGCGCCCGAGTCGGAAGACGGCGGCGGGAGCCGGACCATCATCGACGACCTGAGCTATACCTTTGAACCGGGCCGGCTTTACGGCATCACCGGCCCCAACGGCAGCGGAAAGACGACGCTGGCCAAGCTCATCATGGGCATCAACCCGGTTAGCGCCGGGACCATCCGCTTTGACGGCGAGGACATCACCGGGACATCCATCACCGACCGGGCCCGGGCCGGGATCGCTTACAGTTTCCAGAACGCGGCCCGGTTCAAGGGGCTCACCTTCCGGGACCTCTTGAGCATCGCCGCCGGCACCGACGACGAGGAGACCCTGACCCGGATTATCGCCCGGGTGGGGATATGCTCGTTTGACTTTCTGGACAAGCCGGTGGATGCCAAGCTTTCGGGCGGGGAGATCAAAAAGATCGAGCTGGCCACCACCATCGCCCGGAACCCGAAGGTTGCCATCTATGACGAGCCGGACACCGGGATCGACCTCTGGACCATCGGCCCGATGGTGGAACTGCTCCAGCGCGAGCGCGACGAGTACGGCACCACCACCCTGGTGGTGAGTCACAACCGGGCCTTTCTCGAGGCGGCCGACACCATCCTGCTGATCCGCGACGGGAAGATCGCCTACAACGGTGATTTCGAGGGGGCCGTGCCCATCCTCACCGATCTGAGCGTCTGCGGTTTCAGCGACAGTTGCGAAGGAGAGAGCGATGCTAAATGCTATCGATAAGGAGCTGCTCAAAGGGGTGGCGGAGCTTGAGGGCATCCCCAAGGGGGCTTACAATATTCGGAAAAACGGTGAGCTTTTAGGCCGGGAGGTCTCCGCCAACATCAACATCGAAACCAACGCCGAAGGCAACGGCATCATCATCCGGGTCGCCCCCGGCACGGTCAACGAGTCGGTCCATATCCCGGTGATTCTCAGCCAGGCCGGACTCCACGACGTGGTCTATAACACCTTCGAGATCGGCGAGGGGTCCGACGTGACCATCGTGGCCGGCTGCGGCATCCACTGCGGGTCGTCCGAGTCTGAGGGTCATGAAGGAATCCACGAGTTCCGGGTGGGCCGGGGGGCAACGGTCCGGTATGTGGAAAAGCACCTGGCCATCGGCGAAGGGAAGGGCAAGCGGATTCTCAACCCCACCACCAAGATTTATCTCGATGAAAACGCCCATGCCGAGATGGAGCTGAGCCAGATCGGGGGCGTGGACGAGGCCAAGCGGGTCAATGAGGCCGAGCTGGGTCCCGGGAGCTCTTTGCTGGTCACCGAGCGGGTCATGACCGACGGGAACCAGACCGCCCGGTCGGACAACCAGATTATCCTTCTTGGCGAGGGGAGCAAGGCCAACATGGTCTCCCGGTCGGTAATCAAGGGCGACTCCCAGCAGGACTTCTACGTCAACCTCGAGGCCAGGGCGAAGTGCTTCGGCCACATCGAGTGCGACGCCATCATCATGGACAACGGGATCAACCAGACGGTCCCGGCGCTCAAGGCCTTCCACCCGGATGCCGAGCTCACCCACGAGGCATCCATCGGCAAGATCGCCAACGACCAGCTCATGAAGCTCATGAGCCTGGGCCTCACCTACGACGAGGCGGTCAACCGGATTATCCAGGGATTTTTGAAATAACCTGACATGGCCTTGATCGTCATTTCGGCCACACGAAGTACGGACCTAACCCCCC
>CAZWGY010000173.1:0-9066 GCA_964633575.1 uncultured Desulfobacteraceae bacterium | reverse complement strand
GCATTCGTTCACGAAAAGTGTCAACTGAGAAATGAAGGATGCCCAATTTTTGTAAAGTTAAATCATCGCCCTTGCTCAGTATAATAGGGCGATTGAAGCATTATCAGGGAAAACAGATTTACATTCTTGTCGGTTTTCGATATCTGATGCCAATGTTTTTAAACGTGTTATGTTATCCATTTTTCCATCCAACCCTAATTTAATAATACCTTCCACAAAATATAGGATATAAAGCGCCACGTCAAGGCCAGAAAGATCGGAAACTAATGGGCGAAGTCCGGGATGTGATGCGGCTCCGGCATTATTCCATCCACACGGAACGTTCCTATTGTGAATGGACAAAACGATTTATCCTATTCCATGGGATGACATCACGGGATGATCTGAACGGCGGGGAAGCTAAAAGCGAACAATTTTAGCATAATTGGCCGTTGTCGGCCATGTATTACCAGGGTTACGGAATCAGGAGCTTAACGCGCTTGACTTCCTTTACAAAAAGGTTCTCAATCGGGAATTGGATGGAAAAATCAAAGTTGATATCTTTTTGCGGATTCGCCACTCCACTTTATAGATAGATGTCTATATCTCGATACAATACCGGCAGACCTGATGGATGCCGTAGGCGCGGGCCATTTCGTGAGTGGGGGGAACGTCGATGATTTCGATCAGGGTGGCCCCGGCGCCTTCACAGGTTTTCCGGGAAGCGACGTTGTCCGGCCGGCAGGTGATCCATAGTCGGGTCAGTCCGTGTCGGCGGGCAAAGGGAAGGATGAGTTTGAGGCTCCGGCCGGCGTAGCCGTGGCCCCGCCGGGGCGGCCGGACCCCGTATCCGACGTTTCCGGGGTAGCGTAATTCCGTTTCCCCGTCGCCGATCCGGAGATTGAGGTATCCCATGATGGTCCCGTCCGGGGCGAGCATGTCAAAGCCGTAAGCGGGGACATGGGCTTTGGTCGGATCGGCCGGTTTCATGCGGGCCGGAACGAGGATGAGAGCACCGTCTTTCAGCCGTCCGGGGTCGAGAAAGGTGAAGTCGTCGGTCATCTGGGGGGCGTCCCGAACCCCCCGCCGCCGGGGCGGCGCGGATGGTCAGGGACCGGAATGACGGGATCGGCTACTGCTTGTTGAGGATCATCCGGATTTCCTGGTCGGCGGCCTCCGCCAGGTCGTTGTCGGCGGCCAGGGCCTTGGCCTTCCGGAAGGCGTCCAGGGCCTTTTCGGTCTGCCGGAGCCGGAGATAGGCCATGCCGATCTCGAAATGGAGGTCGGCCACCTTGGGGGCGACTTCAATGGCCTTGTCCAGCGGTTCGAGGGCGTCCTTTACCCGGCCCATGGCCATGTAGGTCTTGCCGAGTCCCCGGAGGGCCACGATGAAAGTGGGTTGGAGGTCAAGGGCGCTTTGATAGGCATCGACGGCCTTTTCGAATTCGCCCTTTTTGTAGTAGGCCCATCCCATGTTGGCCATGGGGAAGTGGGGAGTGGCGTAGAGGAGGTCCTCGGCGACTTCCTGGAAGGTGGCGATGGCCAGATCCCAATCTTCCCGGGCAAGGTAAGCGGTACCGAGGTTGTTCCGGGCGGGAGCATAGCCGGGGTCGAGTGCCAGGGCTTTTTGGAAGTGAGCCACCGCCTTGTCATAGCGATTTTTGTTCAGATAGACGAGCCCGAGGTCGTTCTGGAGGTAGGGGTCGTCGGGATTCATCGATTCGGCCTTGAGGAGCTCACGAAGCGCGGCCGTATAATTGTTGGAGGCCATATAGGCCTCGCCGAGGTTCCGGGATGCCTCCCCCAGCCGGACTTGTTGTTTTTTGGCTTCGGTGTTGCAGGAAATCAGCAGGGCCGCGGTGATCAGCAAGGCCAGGGTGATTCGGACGCGGGATAAGCGAGTCATCTGTCCCCCTTCGGGTCGGTCGGCTCGGGATATCGGGTCATGGGGCGGACTCGTCGGCCTCGGCGATGGCGTCGATGATGCGGGCCGTGACAACGGCCTCGGCCACGTCGTGGACCCGGATGATGTGGGCTCCGCTCAGGATGGCCGCCGCCGCCACCGCCTGGCTTCCGACGGCCACCTCGGGCCGGTCGGGGGAAAGCGGGGTGTCCCCGTCGGGTCCCAGGAGCTTTCGGATAAAAGCTTTCCGCGAGGCGCCTACCAGGATCGGCCGGTCGAGGGTCCGGAAGGCGTCGAGCCGGGCGATGATTTGGAGGTTGTGGGCTACGGTCTTTCCAAAGCCGATCCCCGGATCGATAAGGATCAGGGACCGGTCGATCCCGGCGGCGGTCGCCCGGTCGATGGCATCGGTTAGAAAGGCGGATAGCTCCCCGGTCAAATCGTCGTAATGGGGATCGACCTGCATGGTCCGGGGGGTGCCCAGCATGTGCATGAGGATCACCGGGACCCCGGCGGCGGCAGCCACCCCGCCCAGATCGGGGTCCAACCGGAGGGCCCCGACGTCGTTGATGATCGACGCCCCGGCGTCCAGAGCGGCCCGGGCCACGCTTGCCTTGGTCGTGTCGATGGAGATGGGGACCGTTACCCGGCCGGCCAGCCGCTCGATCACCGGGATCACCCGGCGGATCTCTTCGTCGTCGGCCACGGCGTCGGCAAAGGGGCGGGTGGATTCCCCGCCCACGTCGAGGATGTCGGCCCCTTCGGCCGCCAGCCGCTCCCCCTGAGCCACGGCGGCATCCCGGTCGAAAAACCGGCCGCCGTCGGAAAACGAGTCCGGGGTGACGTTGACGATCCCCATGATTCGGGTCCGTCGGCCCAGGGTCAGGCGATGGTCTCCCCAGGCCAGGGTGTATTCGGGGCGCCGAGCAGTTGCGGGGCTACCGCTCATCGTTTTCGCTTTCGGCGGCCGTTGTCGATGTTTCCGGGTCGTCGGGCTCGTCATCCTCGTCGTCCGTCCAACCATTGGGGTCCTCGTCCGCCGCCGCCGGAGCTCCCTTCCCTGTTTTCTTCCGCTTGATCTCGTCGCCGCCGGCCGAAGCCGTCTCCGCCTTGTCGGATTGCTTGTCCGACGGGAGCCGGATGCCCGGCCGGAGCGTGTGGATCAGCTCGTCGAGCTCATCGCCCAGAACCGTCTCCTTTTCCAGGAGCAGGGAAGCCAGCTTGTGGAGGATGTCCAGGTTTTCTTCCAGGACCTGTCGGGCTTTTTCGTAGGCCTGGCTCACCAGCCGGCTCACCTCCTGATCGATCATCCGGGCGGTCCGTTCGGAGTAATCCCGGGGGTGGGCGATCTCCCGGCCCAGGAAGATATGCTCTTCGCCGGTGGGGTAGGAGAGAGGGCCGAGGACATCGCTCATGCCCCAGTTTCGGACCATCTTCTGAGCGATTTCGGTGGCCTGCTTGATGTCGTTGGATGCCCCGGTGCTGATCCGGGAGAACACGAGCTCCTCGGCCACCCGGCCGCCAAAGGCCACGGCCAGATCACTCTGGAGCTGATCCTTGAACTTGAAGTCCCGCTCTTCGGGGAGAAACCAGGTTACCCCGGCGGCCCGGCCCCGAGGGATGATGGTGATTTTGTTGACGGCGTCGGTTTCCGGAAGGAACCGGGCCACCAGGGCGTGACCGCCCTCGTGGTAGGCGGTGGTCCGCTTGTCTTCTTCGGAGATCACCTTGGATTTCCGTTCCAGGCCCATATAGACCTTGTCCTTGGCGTCTTCGAGATCGGCCATCTCGACGGACTCCCGGTCCCGCTTGGCGGCGAGGAGAGCCGCTTCGTTGACCAGGTTTTCCAGGTCCGCTCCCGAGAATCCGGGAGTCCCCTTGGCCAGGACGGTCACGTTGACGTTCTTGCTCATGGGGGTCCGGCGCATGTGGACCTTGAGGATCTTTTCCCGGCCGCGGATGTCGGGGAGGGAGACCACCACCTGGCGGTCGAACCGGCCCGGCCGCATGAGTGCCGGGTCGAGGACGTCCGGCCGGTTGGTGGCCGAGATGAGGATGACCCCCTCGTTGGATTCGAAGCCGTCCATTTCCACCAGGAGCTGGTTCAAGGTTTGCTCCCGCTCGTCATGGCCTCCGCCGAGCCCGGCGCCCCGGTGTCGGCCCACGGCGTCGATCTCATCGACGAAGATGATGCAGGGGGCGTTCTTCTTGCCCTGGACGAAGAGGTCCCGGACCCGGGAGGCCCCGACGCCCACGAACATCTCAACGAAGTCGGAGCCGCTGATGCTGAAGAACGGAACCCCGGCTTCCCCGGCGATGGCCCGGCCGAGGAGAGTTTTGCCGGTCCCCGGCGGTCCCATGAGCAGGACCCCCTTGGGAATCCGGCCCCCCAGTCGGGTGAACTTCTTGGGATCCTTGAGGAAATCAACGATTTCGGATAGCTCCTCCTTGGCCTCGTCAACCCCGGCCACGTCCTCGAAGGTGACCTTTTCCGCCTGATCGGAGAGGAGCCGGGCCCGGCTTTTCCCAAAGGAAAGGGCCTTGCCGCCCCCCGATTGCATCTGGCGCATGAAGAAGATCCAGACGGCGATGAGGATGATCATCGGAAACCAGGAAACCAGCACGGAGACGAACCAGGGGGATTCCGCCGGCGGCTTGGCCTTGATGGCCACCCCCTTTTCCCGAAGGATGGGGATCAGCTCGTCGTCTCCGGGGGAATAGAGCTTGTAGTGCTGGCCGGCGTTGTCGGTGACAAAGAGCTCCCGTCCCTGCATCACCACCTCGGCCACCCGGTCGTTTTCCACCATCGACATGAACTCGGTATAGCTGACGCCGGACTCGGCGGGGGGCTGCTGGTTGAAGAGGTTGTAGAGCATGATCATCATCAGGGTGATGACCAGCCAGAGTGCAAGATTCTTGTAAAACGGATTCAAGCGCGCCTACCTCCTACGATATAGGTGACAAATAGGATAATATTAACCATTCGTGCCGATTAGGCAAGGAAAAGTTCAACCCGAAGCGCCCTTTCCGTGTCCGGTCGGATGGGAGCGACGGCGGAGCGGCGGATACCGGCCACCCAGAGGACCGTTTCTCCCGATACGAGCAGGGGGAGGCGATCCCGATCAGAGCCGGGGACTTTCGCGTCGGTGAGGAGCCGGCCGAGCTTCCGGGTCCCGGTCATCCCCAACGGGGTGATCCGGTCGCCGGGTCGGCGGTTGCGGATCGTCAGCGGGAATCGGACGCTTGCGGCGTCGAAATAGGCGGTGGTCGCCTCCACCGCCGAAGGGGGCGGCACGGAATCGGCCGGGATTTCGGAGAAGACCACCGAGGCGCCGGTTTCCGGGATGACCAGGGAGCCGAATCCGGTGACCGGGTAGGCGTAGGGCGGGACCGGGCGGTCGCCGACGGCATCCCGCGGGGAGCGGTCAAGCCGCTGGAGCCGGAGCCGGCCGGACTCCCGGGTGGCCCGGATCCGCCGGGGGAGGTCCAGGCGGCGGTCGCCGGAGCGGCCGGCCAGGGCCAGGACCGAATCGACATGGGCCAGGGTGAGACGGCGGGTGTCGCCGGCCAGGTCGGCCACGGCCCGGCGGATAAGCCGGCGGGCCACGGCGAGGGGCAGCGCGCCCATATCGGTCGGATCAAGGGTCAACGTGTCCGGCGCCGGCCGGTGCCGGACACGGTCATAGACGGCATCGACAGCAGCGTTCAAATGGTCGTTCTCCTCACGGATGACCGTGGCGGTGCGGTTCAGGGTTTCGACGATCCTGGGGTTTTCGGCGCGGAGGGCCGGGATAATTTTGTGTCGGACCCGGTTTCGGAGGTGGGCCGCGTCGGCATTGGTTTCGTCCTCCCGGCAGGCATGACCGTGGGCCGTCAAATAGTCCCGGATCGCCGCCCGTCTCAGGTCGATAAACGGCCGGATAATGGGTTCCCGGACGGGGGGGATGCCCGCTAATCCGGTCGGCCCTGATCCGCGGATCAGAGCCATGAGCATCTGTTCGGCGTTGTCGTCGGCGTGGTGACCGGTGGCGATCCGGTCATATTCCCCATTCCGGGCCACCTCGTCGAAAAAGGCATACCGCAGCTCCCGGCCGGCCGTTTCAAGGGAAAGCCGGGCCCGCCGGGCGTGGGAACGGACATCGACATCCCGGCGATGGCAGGGGAGTCCCAGGGTTCGGGACAGCCGATCGACAAAGGCCGCGTCGGCATCGGCCGTTTCGCCCCGCAATCCGTGATGGAGATGCGCCACCCCCAGGCGGAGCCGGAGGCGGGGGGCGAGCCGGACGAGGGCGTGAAGCAGGGCCGTGGAGTCCGGGCCGGCCGAGACGGCGACGAGCACGGAGGCGCCTTCCAGGAGCATTCGATATCGGCGGATGGTCTCCGCTACGGCGTCGATAAAGGCGTCGGGTCGCATGGGTCCATCAGGATTTGGCGGATTCGGCCCGCTCACACGGCCGGTCCTCGACAGGCTAACGGGGTCGGGGGGTAATGTCAAGGCCAAACCGGATGACGATTTGGCCTTGCAAAGCGCGGAAAACAAGTTATATTAAAGGTTGGTTGCGCTAGGCGGGGAGCTAGCGGTGCCCTGAACCCGAAATCCGCTTCACGCGGGGCCGAATCCCCCCCCGAGCGCCTTTATCCCGACGGTCCATGGCCATCATGGCCGGCCGCCGCGCAACAGACAGCCGTGAACCTCGTCAGGTCCGGAAGGAAGCAGCGATAAGCGGTGGCGTCTGTGTCGCGGATCGATCCCGGCCATTGCCTGGCCCGGGCCGGCAGGGACCCGGTGCGACGGGGGGTGCGCAACCACTTCTCACCTTAAAGCCATTCCGGTCGTCCCCTCGGATCTCCCATTCCCGTCGTTTCCCATGGCCCTGCTCCTTGGGCTCACCGTCGGCGCGTTTCTTGACAACCGGCCCAAGCGCATTATTTTTGGACATATTTTGGTCAGGCAGGAAGTGAAACGGCAATTCAACAGACCAACCGAGGAGACGGGTACGACGGATGACGGAAAAAGAGACAGCCGAAAATCAAGCCCAGGAAACACCCCCTGAAGCAGTCGAGGATGAAACACCGACGCCCTCGGCGGACAGTGGCGAGGCGACGGCGGCCTCCGATGAAGCGGCGCCCGAGTCGGTTGACGAGCTTTGCAATCGCCTGGAATCCGCCCGCCGGGAGGCCAAGGACGTTTATGACCGGTTGCTCCGGGTTTCCGCCGAGTTCGACAACTATAAGAAGCGGACCTCCCGGGAGATGGAGAGCTTTCGGAAATATGCCAACGAGAACCTGGTGGCCGACCTGCTTCCCGTGGTGGATAATCTCGATCGGGCCATCGAATCGACGGAAGGTCAATCCGAGGCCGAGTCCGGCATCCTGGAAGGGGTGAAGATGACCCGCCGGGAGATTCTGAAGGTCTTGGAGAAGTACGGCGTTTCGCCCATCGAGTCGGTGGGCCAGCCTTTCAACCCGGAATATCATGAGGCCGTGGCGCAGGAGCCGTCGGCGGATCACTCTGAAAACACCGTGTTGCGGGAGTTTCACAAGGGCTACCTGCTTCACGACCGGCTGGTCCGGCCGGCCATGGTGGTGGTCTCCAAGGCACCGGGCGAAAACGGGGCATAGCAGCATAACGATCGACGCGGGTGTCCGGTCACCCAAGGGGACGGCACCGCACATTCTACGATTTGAAGGAGGAAGCGCAAATGGGTAAAATCATCGGAATCGACCTGGGGACGACCAACTCCTGCGTGGCCATCATGGAGGGGGGCGAGCCGAAGGTCATCACCAACCCCTCGGGGGGGCGGACGACGCCGTCCGTCGTCGGGTTCTCCAACAACGGGGAACGCCTGGTGGGGCAGATCGCCAAACGTCAGGCTATCACCAATCCCGAAAACACCGTCTTCGCGGTCAAGCGCCTTATCGGGCGAAAGTTTTCCTCGCCGCATGTCCAGCGGGATGTGAGTGTTCTTCCCTACAAAATCGAGCAGGCCTCCAACGGGGATGTCCGGATCAACGTCCAGGGCAAGCAGCTCAGCCCGGCGGAGATTTCCTCTTTTATCCTGGCCGACATCAAGCACACCGCCGAGGAATACCTCGGAGAACCCGTCACCGACGCGGTGATCACCGTCCCGGCCTACTTTAACGACAGCCAGCGGCAGTCCACCAAGGATGCCGGGAAGATCGCCGGCTTAAACGTCCAGCGGATTATCAACGAGCCCACCGCGGCATCGCTCGCTTACGGGCTGGACAAGAAGGCCGAAGAGAAGATCGCGGTCTTCGACCTCGGCGGCGGAACCTTCGACATCTCGATTCTGGAGATCGGCGAGGGGGTTTTCGAAGTGAAGGCCACCAACGGCGATACCCATCTCGGGGGTGAGGACTTCGACCTCCGCCTTATCGACTACCTGGCCGACGAGTTCAAAAAGGACCAGGGCATCGACCTCCGGAGCGACAAGATGGCCCTCCAGCGGCTCAAGGAAGCGGCGGAAAAGGCCAAGATGGAGCTGTCCACCTCCATGGAGACCGACGTCAACCTTCCCTTTATCACCGCCGACAGCGCCGGCCCCAAGCACCTGAACATCCGGATCAGCCGTGCCCGGCTAGAATCCCTGGTCAGCGACCTGCTCGACAACCTTGTCGGCCCCTGCAAGACCGCTCTAAAGGATGCCGGCCTGAGCCCCAACGACATCAACGAGGTGATCCTGGTGGGCGGGATGACCCGGATGCCGGCGGTCCAGGATCGGGTGAAGAATATATTCGGCCGGGAGCCCCACAAGGGCGTCAACCCCGACGAGGTGGTGGCCATTGGCGCGGCCATCCAGGGCGGCGTCCTCAAGGGCGACGTCAAGGACGTCCTCCTGCTCGACGTCACCCCCCTTTCCCTGGGCATCGAGACCCTGGGCGGGGTGATGACCAAGCTCATCGAAAAGAATACCACCATTCCCACAAAAAAGAGCCAGGTCTTCTCCACCGCGGCCGACAATCAGCCGGCGGTCTCCATTCACGTGCTCCAGGGTGAGCGGGAGATGGCCGCCGGGAACAAAACGCTTGGCCGGTTCGAGCTGGTTGGAATTCCACCGGCTCCTCGGGGCGTGCCCCAGATCGAGGTGACCTTCGACATCGACGCCAACGGCATCGTCAACGTTTCGGCCAAGGACCTGGCCACCGGCAAGGAGCAGTCCATC
>CAZWGY010000172.1:1868-9070 GCA_964633575.1 uncultured Desulfobacteraceae bacterium | reverse complement strand
CCTTGATGATCATCGGCCGGGGGACCCGTTCGATGATTTTCCGGAGGGCATCCGGCCCCTTTGGGGAGACCGGCCGGCCCATCAGCCGGAGGGTGATCAGGCCGGCGGCGTCCACATCCATTCCCACGGCCGGGGCCCCGGTGGCCACCGCCGCGTCGAGCTTTTCGAAGAGCTCCGCTTCGGCCCAGGGCTTGATAAAGGGAATCCCGGCTCCGCCCACGTCCCGGATGGCGGCAAAGGCGGTTTCGTGGATGAAGTCCGGGGCTCCGTCCCCGGTGCCGCCCAGGGTCCCCATGCTCTTGCAGCCGCTCAGGACCGCCTGAATGTAGTCGGCCTCGCTGATCCGGCCGCCCATGTTGAAGGAGACCCCGCCGATGGGCGCCGCTAAGACCGGCATTCCGAGGTTTTGGCCGAAAAGGGTCACGGAGATCTCCGGTTCGGCCACGTCGTGGATCAATCGCATCTTCAGGTGCCGGGCCGCCAGGGCCCGGAGATTTTCGGTGAACGCCGATCCCGTGCCGATCCCGCCCATGCCGGGAACCTCACCGGCGCAAGCCCGGCCGTCGCAAACCGGGCAGACCCGGCAGTATCCCCGCATCCGCTCCCGGGCCGTTTGACGAATCTCATCCATTAAGGTTTCCTTCCGCGTCTATCGTTTCCGTCTTGAACATCCGGGCCGGCCTATGTTAAACAAACTTGTTACGCCGATACCGGACGGATGTCCGCCGGTTGCCCACGCCACCACTGTGGCACCGCCGGCCGCCCTTCGGACCGAAAAGCTAACAGGTAACCAAAAGGGAACCCACATGTCAAAGAAAAACGTCGCGGAGATCATCCGCGAGAACAAGACCGTCTTCATCGTTATCGCCGTGGCCCTCTTTCTCATCGAGCTGGAGATCTTTGCCGTGGCCGTGATGAAGTCGGGACGGAAATCGTGGCTCCAGGTCCTCGACAACAAGGGCAACATAGTCCACGAGACCGACGGCGACAGCCTGAGCGACTTCAACAAGTATTACTTCGAAAAGACCTTCGGCCCCTTCGAGAACTACGAGGTCCGGCTTCAGCGCCGGGACGTCCCCTTTCCCTTCCGGGCCTGGTTTGTTGCGGCCGTGGGAATCCCCATGGGGATCATTTTGATGTTCGCCTTCATCGTCAAGGCATATCTGTCGCTCTTCTACGGAGAGGGCTCCCATGACGATGGCGGGGGCGGGGGGAGCGCCGCCGAGGCCTCCACCAGCCTCGAGCGGATCGTGACGGCGGTTTCGGGATTCAATATCTTTACCATCGGGTTTCTCATCCTCCTGGGGGTGGTGGCCTACTGGATCATCCCGAACGTGGTCACCTATCTTGGCCAGGTGGGGCTGGACACTCTGAGCCGTTACAAGTGGGTTTTCATTACCGCGGCGGTTATCGGGGTGGTCATTTTCATCTGGATGATCTATCTTCGGTATCTGCTGGCCCGGAAGGCCATTGACAGCCAGATGGAAATGAACAAGTACCGGATGAAGCTGGAATTCAAACATAAGGAGCGGCTCGCCCTGGAGCATCTCCCGGAGGAGAACGAGCCCCGGCCCATGGTCTCCTGGGACGGCGATGACGACGTCATCGACGCCGACGAGGAGGTTACCGAATCCCACCGTGCTTAGGACCCGCCAGCCATGCAGGTGATTACCACTCACAAGAACACCGACTTCGACGCCCTGGCCTCGACCATCTGCGCCACTCTGCTTTATCCCGGCGCCGTTCCGGTTCTGCCCCGGTCCCTCAACCCGAACGTCCGGGGCTTTTTATCCATCCACAAGGACGTTTTGGAGACCTTTCACTACGAGGACATCCGGGTGGAGTCGGTGGACCGGCTGATCGTGGTCGATGTCAATCAGTGGCGGCGGCTCGGAAGGATTCAGGTCCTTCGCGAGCGTGAGGATCTCGATATCATTCTCTGGGACCACCATCTGGTCGGGGGGGACATCGAGGCCGGGTGGGTTCGCCAGGAGGCGGTGGGGGCCACCGTGACCTTGATGTCTCAGGTGCTTGAAGCCGACGGCGTCCAATTGTCCCCGATCCACGCGACCCTCTTTCTGGCCGGGATTTACGAGGACACCGGCAACCTCCTCTTTCCCGCCACCACCGCCGCCGACGCCCGGGCCGCCGCCTACCTCCTGGACCAGGGGGCCGACCTGATGGTGATCGGCACTCACCTCCGGCCGGCCTACGGGGAAAAGCAGAAGGAGCTCCTGTTCGCCATGCTCGAATCGGCCGATCGGGTCCGGCTCAACGGCTATAACGTCAGCTTCGGCCGGCAAACGGTCCGGGGTCACGTGGCCAACCTCTCCCTGGTGGTCCAGATGTATCTTCAGATCCTGAATGTCGATGCCGCCTTCGGGATTTTTTCGGGGAAGGACGGCCGGTGCATGGTCATCGGCCGGAGCGCCATCGACGGGCTCGACATGGGCGCCATCATGCGGGGGCTTGGCGGCGGGGGCCACCCGGCGGCCGGGTCGGCCATGCTCAAATCGGCAAGCCCCGAGGCCGTCGAGGAGACCATCCGGGAGCTGATCGTCGGCAACCAGCAGGCCTCCGTTCAGATCAGCGACCTCATGTCCTTCCCGGTGGTGACGGTCTCTCCCGATGAAAGCATGGAGACGGTGGCTCACATTCTCCGGAAACAGGGCTGCACCGGGCTGCCGGTGGTGGATGACGGCCGGCTGGTGGGCATGATCTCCCGGCGGGACTTCCGTCGGCTCCGGAAGGCCGACAGCCTTCGCGCCCCGGTCAAGGCATTCATGAGCCGTGAGGTCAAGACCATCGAGCCGGGGGTGAGCCCCATGCAGGCGGCCCGGATCATGGTCCGCCATGACGTGGGACGGCTTCCGGTGGTGGAGGACGGCCGGATCATCGGGATCGTGACCCGGTCGGACGCCATGAGCTATTTTTACGACCGGCTTCCGGAATAGCCCCGTGGTCATTACCCTTCGGAATCAGATTCATCTGGCGGACGCGCCCCCGGATATCCGGTCCGCCATCACCGGCCAGCTCGGGTTTTTGAATCCCAAGTGGCGGGAAAACGAGCGGATGGGCCGGACCAACTTCGGAACTCCCAAGTATCTCCGGTTTTACGAGACCGCCGGGGAGTCGGGCCTGATCCTGCCTCGGGGGTACATGCGGCCGCTCATCGACCAGCTCAAGGCGGCGGGGATCGACTGGGAGCTGGTGGACCGACGGCGGACGCTCCCGCCGGTGGAGATTCCCTTCATCGGGACCCTGAAGCCTTTCCAGGAGCGGGCATTGGCGGAGCTGACGGCCAAGGAATTCGGGGTGCTCCGGGCTCCCACCGGGGCCGGGAAAACCGTGATCGCCCTGGCGGTAATCGCCGCCCGACGGCAACCGGCCCTCATTGTGGTCCACACCCGGCAGCTCGCCCGGCAGTGGGTTGACCGGATCGAGGAGTTCACCGGCCTGTCCGGGGCGGCGGTGGGGACCATCGGCGGCGGAAAGACGACCTTCGGCGACCGGATCACCGTGGCGTTGGTCCAATCCCTCTACCGCCGGGCGGCCGAAGCGGCCCGGCACACCGGCTTTCTGGTGGTGGACGAGTGTCATCGGGCGCCAAGCCGGACCTTTACCGAGGCGGTGGCCGCTTTTGACTGCCGGTATATGCTCGGCCTTTCAGCCACTCCCTGGCGGCGGGACGGCCTGTCCGACCTCATCGGTTGGTATCTCGGGACCCACGAGGTCCGGATAGCCGAGGATGCCCTTCGGGACCGGGGACATCTCATCCCGGCCCGGGTGATCTTCCGGGAGACCGCCTTTTCCCCCTACCACGACCCGGTGACCGAGTACAGCCAGATGCTTTCGGAGCTGACCCAGGACCCGGCCCGGAACGCCCTCATCGCCGCCGACGTGGCCGCCGAGGTGGCTGACGGCCAGACCGTCCTCGTTCTCACCGACCGCCGGGCCCATTGTGAGGCGCTCCGGGCGGCCCTTTCGGCCGACCACGGCCTTGACCCGGCGGTCCTCACCGGCGAAGTGGGCGAGACCCGCCGTCAGGAGATCATCGACGGTCTCGACGCGGGAACAATCCATTCCGTCATCGCCACCGGGCAGCTCATCGGCGAGGGGTTCGACTGCCGGCGCCTGACCACCCTGGTCATTGCCACCCCCATAAGGTTCGACGGCCGGCTGGTCCAGTACCTCGGCCGGGTTCTCCGGCCGGCTCCGGGCAAGGACCACGCCCGGGTTTACGACTACGTGGACCGGCGGGTAGGGCCTTTGCTCAAGGCGGCTCAGGCGCGGGAGCAGGTCTATCGCGGCGCCCGGGAGGGCCTATGAGCACGTCTCCCCTTCGATCAAGTGAAACCGGGTCTGGCTCCCCCGGAGGACCACCCAGAGCTCCGAACATTGGGCCACGGCCGGCCGGGACGGGACCTCCCGCTCGTGCTCCACGCAGACCACCCGGCAGACGTTTTCCAGCATGGCCTTTAAAAATGGCGCGGGGTCCATCCCCACGGCGTGACAGAACCCGGCCCACCGCTCGGCGTCCATCATGCCGAACCCGCCGAGCCGGTAGAAGACTTCTTCCATCTGGCCGGTCAGCTCGCTTTTCGATGTCTCCATGCGCATCTCCGTTTTCTCCCCCCATCTTCCGGTCTGAATATCACGCCTCCAGCCCGACGGCAAGGCCCCCGGAGGTTCGCCCATGACCCGTCGAAACCGTCGGACCTCGTCCCGCCGGTCGGCGGGCGGCTGGACCCGGAAACGGGTCTGGCTGACCGTCATCGGCGTGTTCCTGTTGCTCCTGGTGGCCGGCGGGGTTCTGATGACCGCTCACGTCCGGCACCTGAGCGCCGTGGTCCATGAGAAGCTCGCCAGCCGGCCCTGGGAGCTGCCGGCCCGAATCTACGCCCGGCCCCTGGAGCTCTACCCCGGCCGGTCCATCACCCCCGACGGCCTGGCCCGGGAGCTGGCCCTCATGCGCTACCGGGAGGTGGCCGAGGTGGACGGCCCCGGCGCCGTCGCCCGAATGGGGGACCGGTTCACCATCCAGCGCCGGCCCTTCACCTTCGAGGACGGCCCGGCCCCTTCCCGGACCGTCCGGGTGAGCATCAGCGACAATCGGGTGGACCGGCTCACCGACGTGGCCACCGGAGCCCCCCTCGACGGCATCCGTCTCGACCCGGCCCCCATCGCCTCCATCTATCCCACTCACCGGGAGGATCGGGTTATCGTCCACCTCGATTCGGTCTCCCCGCTCCTCATCCAGACCCTGATCGCCGTGGAGGACCGGGACTTCTATCGCCACCACGGGATCGCCCCCCTGTCGATCCTCCGGGCCGCCCTCGCCAACCTCAAGGCCCTCCGGACCGTCCAGGGCGGGAGCACCCTGACTCAGCAACTGGTTAAAAATTTCTTTCTCACCCAGGAGCGGACTTTCCGGCGGAAAATCGACGAGGCCATCATGGCCCTCATTCTCGAGGTGGAGCTGACCAAGGACCAGATTCTGGAGGCTTACATCAACGAGGTTTACCTGGGTCAGGACGGGGACCGGGCCATCCACGGCTTCGGTCTGGCCGCCCAGTTTTATTTCAGCCGCCCCCTGGCCGATCTCCGGCCCCGTGAGGTGGCGCTCCTGGTGGGGATGCTCAAAGGCCCTTCCTGGTACGACCCCCGGCGCCACCCGCTCCGGGCGACCGACCGGCGGAACACGGTCCTCACCGTCATGGAGTCCCTCCGGCTTATCCAGCCGTCGGCTGCCGAGGCCGCCCGGTCGAGCGGGCTTGGGGTGGTGGACCGCCCGGCCGGGGCCACCCCGTTTCCGGCCTACCTCGACCTCGTCCGCCGCCAGCTCGCAAAGGAGTATCGGGAATCGGACCTCCGCTCCGATGGCCTTCGGATCTTCACGCCCTTTGACCCCCAGGTCCAATTCGCGGCGGAGGCCGCCGCCGAGGAGCAATTGGCGGCCATCGAGGCCGATCGGGACCTTCCTCCCGGCGAACTGGAGGTGGGCGTGGCGATCACCGCCACCGGCGGCAACGAGGTCCTCGCCCTTCTGGGCGGGCGGGACCCGCGATACCCCGGTTTTAACCGGGCTGTTGACGCCCGTCGGCCCATCGGCTCCCTGATCAAGCCGCCCGTTTACCTCACGGCCCTCTCCCGGCCGGACCGGTACACCCTGATAACCCCCATCGCCGACACCATCACCCGGATTCCCCAGGCGCACGACGACGCCGCCTGGATTCCCCGGAACTACGACCGCCGGTACCACGGGATCGTCCCGCTCTACGAGGCCCTGGTCCATTCCTACAACGTCGCCACCGTCCGCCTGGGGATGGACCTGGGCCTTGATGCGGTCCGCGAGACCTTGACCGCCGCCGGACTTCACCGGGAGATCCCGGTTTACCCGGCCGTCCTTCTGGGGGCCGTGGAGCTATCCCCCCTGGAGGTGGCCGAAATCTACGGGACTTTTGCCGCCGCCGGGTTCCATTCACCCATCCGGTCG
Source organism: uncultured Desulfobacteraceae bacterium (assembly GCA_964633575.1). Classification (GTDB taxonomy): domain Bacteria; phylum Desulfobacterota; class Desulfobacteria; order Desulfobacterales; family JAABSP01; genus CAYNGG01. The sequence continues at coordinate 2,574 of CAZWGY010000172.1, read as the reverse complement.
ATCCTCGCCGTCCAGACCCCGGACGGCACCCCCCTCCAGCGGTATCCGGTCACGGTCCGCCAGACCCTCGACCCGGGCGCCGTCTTTCTGGTCAACACCGCCCTTCAGGCCGTGGTAACCGAAGGGACCGCCCGGCGGCTGCCCGCGCTTTTGAACCGCTCCCTGACCCCCGCCGGGAAGACCGGGACCACCAACGACCTGAAGGACTCCTGGTTCGCGGGATTCACCGGCGACCGGCTCGCGGCCGTCTGGGTGGGCCGGGACGACAACACATCCTGCGGGCTGACCGGAGCCTCCGGGGCTATGCGGGTCTGGGCCGGGATTTTCAACCACGCCCCGGGCGCGGGCGCGTCCTTCACTCCGCCCCAGCCCGAAACGATCACCTGGGTGGTGGTCGATCCGGCCACCGGGCTCCGCACCGACCCCGGTTGTGACGGGGCCATGTCCGTCCCCTTCATTGACGGATCGGCCCCGGAGATCCACATCCCCTGTCTCCCCGCCGATGGGACCGCGTTCCCCGGCCACCCCGGTGGCGCGGTCGGACCGGCCAACGGGGAGCCCAACCGCCCCTCCGCCCAGGCGGGGGAGCCGACGGACAAGGAGAACGACCCATGACCCCATCCCGAGCCCTTTGCCTGCTCCTCTTGCCGGCCGCCCTGACCCTCTGGGGCTGCCCCAAGGTCTATATCGGGTCCGACGGCACTCC
>CAZWGY010000172.1:0-1768 GCA_964633575.1 uncultured Desulfobacteraceae bacterium | reverse complement strand
TGAGACCGACGAGATGGAGCCGATGGAACCGGCCCCGCCCCGGATCGGCGAATCCCGGCTTACGCCCCGACCGGACCCGGCGGAGCCCGGCACTCAGCCGCAACCCCGCGCCGGCGAAATCCGTTCCCCGGTGATCGCCCGCCTGGCGGACCGGGCCAGTCAGCAGATGGACGCGGATGACCCGGACGGGGCCGCCGCTACCATCGAACGGGCCCTCCGGATCGACCCCCAGAACCCCCGGCTCTGGCATCTCCTGGCCCGGATCCAGATGGACCGGGGCCAACTGGCCCAGGCCGAGCAGCTCGCCCGGAAATCGAACGTCTTCGCCCGGAACCGGCCCGACCTCCAGGCCGCCAACTGGCGCCTCATCAGCGAGGTCGCCCGCCGCCGGGGGGATGACGACGGGGCGGAGGCGGCCGCTGCCCGAGCCGAGTCCCTCGAGAGGTCCGAATGACCCCCGACGGGACCACGCCTCAGGTTAAGGAAAGGGATCGACTCCCCCAAAACGCGGCGGAGCATCGCGGCCCCGGCCCGGACTTGCGAACCGAACTTGAAAACCCGCGAGTTCCGCCCCGCCAAGGCGGAAACCTCACGGGTCCATCCAGAGAAACCTTGTGTTTTTTTACCGCATCGGCTAAAGGAAACCCCATGCGCCGACCTGAACGGCATAACCGACCCGCGCTCCCGGAGACATCATGCTGAGCATTGACGGCGAAATCGCCATGTTGGTCATCTATGTTTTTACCGCTCTTATGTTTTCCTTCTTCTGCTCCATCGCCGAAGCGGTCTTTCTGAGTGTCAGCTCGCCGTTTATCGCGACTTTGGAAAAGCGAAACAAACGGGCTGGCAAGACCCTTCGCAAGCTCAAGGAAAACGTCAACCGGCCCCTGGCCGCCATTCTGACCCTCAACACCATCGCCCACACCCTGGGGGCGGCCGGGGCCGGGGCCGAGGCCGCCCGGGTCTTCGGCAGCCAGTACCTCGGCCTCGCCTCGGCCATTTTGACGCTCTTGATCCTCATTTTTTCCGAGATCATCCCCAAAACCCTCGGGGCGAGGTATTGGCGGAATCTGGCCGTCCCCATGGCCCCCATGCTCCGCTGGCTGGTCTGGATTCTCTTCCCCTTTGTGATCCTTTCCGAAGCCCTGACCCGGGGGATTGCCCACACCACTGAGCTCAAGGGGCTCAGCCGTGAGGAGCTGGCCGCCATGGCCGACCTGGGGGCGAGGGAAGGCCAGCTCGAGGCCAAGGAGTCCCGGATTCTCAAAAACCTCTTCCGCTTCCGTTCCACCAACATCCGGAACATCATGACCCCCCGGACCGTGGTCTTCGCTCAGCAGGAGAACGTGACCGTCGATGAATTCATGGAGCACCACCACCAGACGCCGTTCTCCCGGATTCCCATCTACAACGTCGATCGGGACGACATCACCGGCTTCGTTCTCAAGGACGACATTCTCCTGGCCCAGGCCCGGGACCTCCGTGCGGCCCGGCTCCATGAGCTCAAGCGGGAAATCAAGGCCGTCTCACCCGGCTCGTCGGTCTCCGAGCTCTTCGAGTTTCTTTTGGACCACAAGGAGCACATCGCCCTGGTCATGGATGAGTACGGCGGGATGGAGGGGATCGTCACCCTCGAGGACGTGGTGGAGACTCTCCTGGGGCTGGAGATCGTTGACGAGGCCGACGAGACCGTGGACATGCAGGCCCTGGCCCGGGCCCTCTGGGAAAAGCGGGCCCGGAAGGTGGGCCTGCTCACCGAAGACGCCTC
>CAZWGY010000171.1:0-9108 GCA_964633575.1 uncultured Desulfobacteraceae bacterium | reverse complement strand
GAGACCTCCGAGGTTTCCAAAACCTTGTAGGTCTTCCCAAACAAAACCTCGGAGGTCTTTTCCAAAACCTTGTCTTCCCAAACAAAACCTCGGAGGTCTTCCATGGCGGGGTGAGCTTTCCATCGTCGCCGGAGCAAACCCCGGCTTGTGGGCCAGACGGGAAGGCCGGGCAGAACCGTCACCAGGTGGGACGGGGCGGCCCGGTTGAAGGCGATCCCCATGGCTACGCCGGGGTCCGCCGGGTTGGCAAGCAGGGCTCCGGCGAGGACCTCGGGATCGGTGTCGCACCAGGCTAAATGAATCGCGGCGTCGCCGCCGTCCCGAACCGCGGCCAGCCGGTCGGAGCGGGGGCATTGGCGGAGCCGGTCGAGCCCGGCCGTGTCAATCCCGAGGAAACCGGCGCGGTGGGCGATGCAGCGGTCTAGGGCGTCCCTCAACGCCGTCATGCCCTCCCCGAGATCGATCTCCGGCGTCGGGCCGGCTGGCCGGATGGCCCGGCGGATGGTCCTCACGGCCGCTTCGATCTTGTCTGAGGGCAGCTCCGCTTCCCGGAGCAGGTCGGCAAGCCACGGGGATGTCTCTCCCCGGACCGGAACCGCGGCCGACAAATACCGGAGGCACCAGACCGCCCTGAGCCCGTCGGGGTGGGTTCGGGGTCGGAAATGGGGGCGTCGGGCCCATTCGATCCTCGCGGCCCGGTCCTCGCAGAAGGCTTCGAGGGCGTGGGCTCGGGCGGCGGCCCGGTCAGTCAGGGAATCCGCCACCGCCATCCGGAGCCACTCCGGGCCGCTGATCCAGAGCGCCCCCCGAAGATAGGGCTCGGGTCCGGCGGTCAGGGGACAGGTTTTGACATCGACCGTGGGGCCGGCCCGGTGATCGGCGGCCCAGCGGTCCTTGAGCCGGCGGGCGACATCGACCGCCCGGCCGTCGGATTCGGCGACGACCATCAGGTCCAGGTCCGACCCCGGCCGGAAGGCGCCGGCTTCGGCCGCCGAGCCGCTCAGGCAGACGCCGGCGGCCGGATCGCCGATCCTCCGGACCATCACCCGAAGGTCGGCCAAAGCCGCCCGTCTTAGCGATCTCTCGGGCCGCGTCGCCGGGAGATCGCGGGGCAATTCGGCGAAACCGATCATGGCGTCAACCGTTTGAAGAGGGCCAGGTAGGCGTCGGCTACCCGGTCGAGGTCGAAGCCGTCCACCACCGCCGCCCGGGTCCGGGTTCGGCCCCGCTCCCGAAAGGTTTCCGAATCCCGGCGGATTCGGTCCAGAGCCCGGATGACGTCCGATGTGTTCCGCTCCTCGACCCGAATGCCGACCGTCTCGTCAGTGATGACGTCCCCGTAGCCGGAAGCCGTGCTGACCACCGGGTAGAGGCCGCACGAGCAGGCTTCCAGAAAGGCGTTGGAAAGGCCCTCACGGGAGGTCGGGGCCAGAAAGACGTCGGCCGCTCTCATCCATTGGACCATCTCGTCGTCCCGGCGCAGCGGGCCGACCACCCGGATCGTTTGCAGGGTCTCGGTCATCAACCGGATGATTTCCTCGTCATAGGGCTTGTGTGGCGCGCCCACCAGGATCAGCGCGGCCCAGCGGCCCCATTGTCGCTCCCCCGTCAGCCAGGCGCCATGGATCACGTCCAGGTTTTTCTTGTCCGCGAATCGCCCGGCGAACAGGCAGACCGGCTGGTGGGCGGGCAAGCCCAGATCGTGCCGGATCGCCCGCCGTCGTTGGGGCGATACCGGCGAAAACCGGGCGGTGTCCACCCCGTTGGGTATCCGGACCAGCCGGTCGGCAAACCGGCCGTCGGCCGTAAACCGGCTTTCAATGGCCGACGAGACGCAGATCACCGTATCGATGGCATCCACCACGGCCCGGGCCGCCGGGCCGTCCATCCGGTCAAGGAGCTTTAAGAGCTTGCCGTCGGTGGACTCCTTGAAGACCACTCGGGCCGACGGGCATCGGCGGCGCAGCCGGGCCAGCCGTTCGGGCCGCTTGATGGCCGTTTTGTCGGGGAGGTAGATGATCCCGGGCGGGTCCCCGTCGCCGGGGAGAGCGTCTAGGGCGGCGTCGAGTCCCTCGCCGCCGGGGTGGTCCGGGTATGATCGGATTTCGAGGGGCGCTTCGGGGTCGGAGGGCATCGGCAGGCGGTTGCCGGGGGCCAGGATCGTCACCCGGCAGCGGCGGGCGAGGGCGCCGCAAAGTCGGGCCAGGCTCCGCTCAGCCCCGCCGAGGCCGTCCAGGGGACGGCCCGACACGGCCAGAACCCTCACGGCAGCGGGCCGCCGCATTGCCGGGCGATCTCGCACTCATGACCGAAGAGCCGGGCCCGGGCCACGCACCCGCCGTAGCATCGCTCCTGGACAAAGAGTGAGCATTTTCGGCAGGCGGCCAGGTCGGAGGTGTGAGGGAAATCGGCCGGGGCCTTGAACAGCTCCACCCGGGCCTTCCGGAACCGGGCCGACTCCCGGATGTGCTGCCAGGCCGTCTCCAGGGAGACCTCGTCGTTCAAGTGGGTCACGGTGAGGCCGCCGTGGAGCAGCATGACGCAGGGGGAAACCTCGCCCCCCGGCCCGATGACCAGAAAGGACCGGCCCAGGGGACAGCTCGGAGCCCAGGGCGTCCCCCGCTGCCATGAGGGGATGGTGATCTTAATCCGATTCCGGTAGTCGGCCTTTATCCGCCGGAGCTCGGCGATCTCGTCGGGCCCCAGGCGCTCGGCCGCGAAATCGGCATCCCAGCCCGGCAGGATCTCCAGGACGTTGAGCTTGAAAAAGAGCCCCCGGGCCACAACTTCGTCCAGGCTCCGGGCAAAGGCCCCGGATGCCATGAGGCTCCGGGTGAGGACCATGTTGGCGGCCAGGCGACAGGGCGGCGTCGGAAGGGCGGCAAAGGCGTCCAGGAAGCGTTCGACCCGTTCGAGGAGCCAGAGCGGCCGGAACCGGGAAAAGGTCTCCGGGTCGAGCCCGTCAACGGAAAGCGTCAACTGACTCAGGTGGGGGACCAGCCGGAGAAGGCCGTCGGGATCGACGGCGGCGGAAGTCGATTTGGTCCGCAACCGGAGAGACCGGGCCAGGGAGAAGAGCGGGGCGTACCGGTCGGGTTCGAGGGATATGTCGCCGCTTCTGGGGTAGGCCACGAAATGGGTCGCGCCCAGCCGGGCCGCGTTCCGGGCGATGGCCATGGCGTCGTCGATGGTCAGGCGGCGGCCGCCGCCGTCCGGGCCCGTGGCGGCCCGGTGGGAGCAGTGGATGCACCCCGCCGGGCAGGGGACCGCCGCCGGCAGCTCGAGGGTGACATACGCGGGCGGGGGCGGTGGATGGGCTCCCGCCATGGCCCCATCCGCCGGGGACCGCCTCGCCGGATGAAGGATGTCCTCGTCTTCCGGTTCGCATGGGGTGTCGATGGGATCAATCGCCATTATGTTTCCTCCAGCATTCTCACTATCTCCTGGTGCTTGTTTTTTCTTGCCCAGTCCAGGGGTCTCATGCCGTTTTTGTCCGCCGAATTCAGGTCCGTCCCCGAATGGATCAGCTCCTCGGCGGCCCCGGCGTGGCCCTTGGCGGCCGCGATCATGAGAGCGGTGGTGCCGTCCTTGTCCCGGGCGTTCACCTCGGCCCCCCGGTCGATCAGGAGCCGGATGATCTCCGGGCGATTGTGAAAGGCGGCGGCCATCAGCGGCGTGGCCCCTTCGGAACTGGTGACGTTGGGGTTGACCCCGTCATCGATAAAGGCCCGGACCCTCTCCGGGTCCCCGGCCTTGATGGCCGCGTAAAACTCGTTGCCCCGGCGCATCTTGTGGATGGACCGGGTGGCGTGGGGGACCATGGGGGCGTCCGGCCAGGACCGCGGCGGGGTCACGGGATGAGCCGACCGGCTCATCTCGGCGACCAGGGCCGAAAGCCGCCGGAGGGTGTCCGGGGCGATGGCGATCTCCGCCGGGGTTCCGGCCGTCTCCCCGCCGGCGCTCATCCGTTGGATGCCGTCGGCAATAACTTTCTGGATGGCCGCCAGCCCGTCTGAAAAGGTCGCCAATTCGGCCACCACCCGGTTGACGGGGTCGGTCCCGTCGGTTCCGTGAAAACGCTGTCGCCTCTGGAACGCTGTTTTGATCTCCTCCCACCGCTGACGCTCCGATTCGGTCATCCACCCGGTGATCTCCTTGAATTTCAGGATATTCGCCTCGGCTCCGGTGGTCAGGGTCTGGGCCTCGTTTTCGTATTCGGACCGGATAAGGGTGGTCAGCTCCGCGTCGTTCATGACCGAAAGCACCTTTTCGGCGATCCGGTTCATGTTCCGGTAGGAGCCCTGGAGCCGGAAGGGGGGTTCCGTCCGATAGGCCTCCGCCTGCCCGGCGGAATGAATGTATTCCGTGTTGACCGCCAGGATGACATCCCGGACGGTGATGAGTTTCCGCATCACCGAGACCATCTCGGCGACCTCTTCGGCCGAGTAATTCCCGGTCAGCTCCACCCCTTCGTGGCTGCCGGTCTCGGCGATCCGGATGATTCCGTAAACGTCCTCCTGGCGCCGGCTGGCCAGCCGGTTGAGGACCGGGTTCGAGGTGAGCGAGTTTTCCAGATAGCTCATCTTGAAGTCCTCGGCGCTGTCGCCGATGATATCGCCGAGATTGTAAGTGTCGGCCCGGTTGGCGAGCATGTCCGGGATCTGGAACCGTTCCCCGCTTTCGGTGTAGGGGTTTCCGGCCATCACCACCACCACTTTTTTGCCCCGGAGGTCATAGGTTCGGCTTCGGCCCTTGTAAACGCCTTCGATCTTGCGCTGGGCGTCGCAGAGGGAGATGAACTTCTGGAGGAGCTCAGGGTTGCAATGCTGGATGTCGTCGAGGTAGATCATCACGTTGTCGCCCATCTCGAGGGCGAGGTTGAGCTTTTCGATCTCCTCGCGGGCCGAGGCAAATGGGGCGTCGGCCGGGTCGATGGAAGTGACCCGGTGGCCGATGGCCGGCCCGTTGATCTTGACGAAGATGATCCCCAGCCGGTTGGCGATGTACTCCATCAGAGTGGTCTTCCCGTAGCCGGGCGGGGAGATTACCAGGAGCAGGCCCATGAGGTCGGTCCGCTTGCCCTCGCCGGCCACGCCGATCTGTTTGGCCAGGTTGTCGCCGATCAGCGGGAGGTAAACCCGGTTGATCAGCCGGTTCCGGACAAAGGCGCTCAGGATTCGGGGCTTGAGCTCATCCAGCCGCATTTCCTCGCGCTTGGTCGCGGTGAGCCGCCGCTTTAAGTCCTGATACTCGTTGAACCGGGGGACCGTCCCGGTCTCGTGGCGGGTCAGGCGTTCCATGAACGGGAGATAGCGGAGGCGATAAACTCCGTTTTCGATGATCGGGTGGTCCCCGACCATCCCATCGAGGGTCACGCTCATGGGCACGTCCACCACGTCGAGCTTTCCGGCGTCGTCGGCAAAGCACATAACGGCGGCCTCGTCGATCACATCCAGGAGCTCAGGCTCCCCCCTGCCCTCGGCATATCCCCGGACCCAATCCCGGACCAGCTCGAATTCGGCGGCCCCGTCCGGGGCCTGGCCGGCTCGGGCTTCGGCAAAGGCGTCATCGATTCGCCGGGCTGAAAGCCGCCGGGTAAAGCCGGTGGCCAGGGTTTCGGCCTCCCGGCTGACCACGAAGCCGGTCCGTTTCTCATCGGCCGGCGACATCCCCCGGCGGGCCAGCTCGAAAAACAGATACTCCCCGGCCCGGGGAGCGTCGGCTTCGGGAAAGAGGCCGGTATCGGCGGCGAACCCGGCGACGGCCTCGGCCAGCTCGGCGATGTAGCGCTCCTGGCGGTCCCGGCCGTCGAAAAGATTCCGGGCCATCCCGAAGGACCGGAGGCGTCCGGCGAGCCGGTCCCGCTCGTCTCCGGCCGCCCGCAAATGCCAGAAAACCCGGGCCAGGGCCCGGACCCGAGGCGGGTAGCGGAGCAGGCCGATGGCGGTGTGGATGCTCAACAGCGCCGGAAAGAGCTTCGCCCCGTCGATGTCGTGGACCCCCTTGACGTAGCCCTCGGAATAGCGAGGAGCCATGAAGGCCCGGACAATCCCCTCCCAGTCGGTCCCGGCGTCCGGGTCGAGGGCCGAGCGGGGCGGTTCGCCGGTCTCGTCAAAGTGCCTGAGCATCCGGAAAGCCAGGTACTCGCCCCGATAAACGGACTCGGACTCCGACGGAACCTCCATGTCCCAGACCGGCCGGGTGGCTTCAAAGGCCGGGTCGGTCACCTTTTCGAAAAAATCGGTCCCGGTGAGGTGGAAATACTGCCGGTCCTCCCGGCGGACGGTGGTGATATCCAGGGCCTGGACGTTGACGGTGAACCGGTGCCGGCCCAACCGGATGACGTTTTCGCCGTCAACGAAGAGTTCCTGACGGTCCTTGAGCCGGCGGATGACGTCCTCGCGGACCGTCTTCATCCGGCTCTGGAGATCGTCTGCCTTGACCGTGTCGTCGAGGTCAAGGAGTTGCTGGACGATGTCCCGGAGCTTTTCGATCATCAGGTCCGAGGCGAAGTAGGCGTTGATGGCGTCCACGTCATCCATCCCGCCGATCCGGTGGGCAACCCCCTTGAGAATCCGTTCTCCGGCGGACATGAGGGTGTCGGCCTTCCGGTTCCGGGCCTCGATGAGCGACAGCTTCCGGGTTTCAAAGGCGTTGTAGATCTCGTCACGCTTTTCCGAAAGCTGAACGATGAACTCGTCGAAGTCGGCGAACCGGCCTTCGAGCTCCTCGATGGTGATCATGATTCGGGTGAGGTTGGCCTCGCAGGTCTCGGGCGTGTTGCTGACGTCCAAGTAGTTGGCGACGCTCCCGCTCAGGAGCTTCATCTGAGCGTTAAACTCGGCGATCCCCTCGGCGCTCTGGAGGGCTTTCCGGCGGTTTTTGATGGCCGCCCGGATGCCGTTGAGCCGGGCATAAAGGGCTGATATGGCGTCGATGATCCGGGTGGTCTGGGTGGCGTCGTCGATCTTGAGGTTGCTGACGATCTCGATGAGCATCTCGAGATTTTCGGCGACCTCGTCCACCGATTCCCGGCGGGCGTCGGCGTCCACCACCTTTTCGATGTCATCCACCGACGCCTCGATCTCGTCGATCCGGGCCTCGTAAGGGTCGAGGGCGGTGTCGGAGAGGAGAAACTCGACGCAGCGGGCCGATACCCGGTCGGTGGCGTCGGCCACCTCCGTTTCCAGCTTGTCCACCGCTTCGAGGTCCACGTAGCGCAGCTCTTTTAAGGAGATGATTTCCCCCCGGACCGCGCGAAGGTCCGCCAGGACCGAGACGAACCGGTCGATCCGGTCCAGGGTTTCGGTCCGGACCTTCTCGAGGACCGTCCGGGCCGTATCCGACACCCGGTCCACCTCGCTTTTGGTGTGGCGCTGGAGCCGGACGACCTTTTCGAACTCGTCGATGGCGGCGGCGGCCGCCTCCCGGATCGAGGTCAGGGGCTCCTTGAGGTTGGCGGCATCATCGCGGTTGATCCAGAAGTAGGCGTCGGCCACTTCGCCGGCCCGCTTCATGATATCGACATAGATTCCCGAATAGACCGCTTCCCGGTCCACCAGCTTCAACAGCTCGGTGCATTCGGCCATGCACCGGACGATCTCCGGGTTGCCGACCTTGAAGAGAAGCGAGTCGCTCTGCTCCACCTTCCGGGACAGGGCGTAATCGGCGCTCAGGTATGGCGTCTGCCAGACCTGAACCACGTGGTGCTTGGTCGGCTCCTGGCTCCGCTTGCAGACGAGCATCTCTCCGTCGGGGAAGAGCGAGTAGCCGTTGCAGGGCATGGGGGTCGAGACCGCCTGCTCGATCCGGTTATACGAGAGGAGCAGGTAGTCGCCGCCCGTCCGGTCGTAAAAGACGAAGAGGACGTCTTCGCCGTTGGCCGACGGGATTTGCCGCTCGTAGGTCATCCGCCCGCCCCCCGGCACCGTCTCGAAGCGCTTGAGCTCGCCGGTCTGGAGATAGTAGCCGTTGGCGAAGATCAGGCCCTGGTCTCCCGGAAGCCGGATGCAGGCGTGGGCGATGGCATCGACCCGATGGACCTCGCCGGTCTTCTCGTTGAAAATGAAGTGGCGAAAGTCGTCTTCGAGGTACGGACGAATCCGGACGAGGATGATATGGCCCATGACCGCGTAAAAGGTTTCGGCGTCGTCTAAGGTCTGGTCCGGGTTTTCCACCGGCTCGGCGTAGATCCCCTGGCCGGTCTCGGTGTTGTCCTCGATCTTGAACGTGATGTCCCCGCCCACCGCCTCGACGAAAAGCCGGTCCTCGATGGAAATGTGGGGATGGGCTCCGTGACGGTGGAGGTCCCGGTGGGTCCGGGTCCAGGTGAAATCGAGCTGTGGGGGATACCGGAATTCGTGATCGCTCCGGTTGTCCACGTAGGCGAGCCCGTCATCGCCCCTCGCCCATTTGAAGGTCTTGACATCCCCGGCATCTTTCCCCACCGAAAAGACCATGAAAAGGTGGGGGCCGATGCTCGAGAACTTGGCGAACCGGGTTCCCCGGTAGTACCGGTAGAGGTCCTTGAAGTCCTTTTCGAACCGTTCGTCCTCGATGGGCGACAGGGGAAGGGCGTGAAAGGTCCCATCCCGGTAGTCGTAGAGCCCGAAGACGTCGGACAGGCGGGTTTCCGATTTGAGCCCCATCTGGACGTTGTAGCCGAAGAGGAACCGGTCCCCGCCCAGGGCCACCATGTCCCGGGGGATGCAGTTGTTGGGGGTGGTGATCCGGTCGGTGGTCCGGATGGCCAGCTCGATGGCGCCGAAGACATCCTTCCGGGCCTCGTTCAACCGGGCCAGCCGGGTTCTCAGCTCCCGGCCGTGCCCGGTCAGCCGGTTCCGGATGATCTCGTAGGTGCCGCCTTCGAGGGCAGCCTCCGCCGGGGTTTCGTCGGCGGTTTCATCGGGTGGGCTCATGGACGTCTCCTCCCCGCCTTAGTGAAGTGCTGAGTGCCGAGTGCCGAGTGCTGAGTGCTGAGTGCCGAGTGCTGAGTGCTGAGTGCTGAGTGCTCATACCTCAGTCCTCATCAGACCTCCGAGGTTTCCATACTCTTTTGGAAACCTCGGAGGTCTCCAGCAGTCCTCAGTCCTCATGCCTCAGTCCTCA
>CAZWGY010000170.1:0-9123 GCA_964633575.1 uncultured Desulfobacteraceae bacterium | reverse complement strand
CCACCACGTCCTGGATGAGCTGGTCGAGGTCGTCATTGCCGTCGAGCTTGGTGGTGAGGTCGGACAGCCGCTGACGAGCCTCGTAGAGCTTCCGGAGCGGCCGGACCTGCTTGACGATGCTCACGGGGTCGAAGTCGTCCATCTGGTTGAAATTCAGCTCGATGTTGAGCTTTCCCTCCTCGTCGGTCAGGCGGTTATCGACCTGGAAGACGAGCCGGGGGCCAATGGCGGCCATCACGTCGTTGAAGTTGTTCCGATCGATCTCCACGAGCTTCCGGTCCTTGAGCTTGGGCAGCGGGGCCTCGGGCATCCCGGAAAGGTCCGCGAGAATTCCGCAGACCATCGGCAGCTCTTTCATGACAGTGGCGTCACCGATCTCCACGTCATAAGTGATCTGCACCCGTGGGGGCCGGACGCGGTCGAGTTTGTGTTGCGTGTTTTCGGTCATGGATGATGTCCTCCTTTGTTTTGCCGGTGGGGGGTTAGCCCCGTGTTGACTTGTTTATTTGAACGCCCCCGCTCAATCCGGGTGCGGAATGCCGAGAAGCTTGTAAATCTGTTTGAGGTCCCGATCATCGGCCACCAGCTCGTTTAACAGCTCGGATAGGGACATGTTCCCCCAGGAGACCGCTCGCTTGACGAGGTAGGGCGTCGGGCTGTGCGGCTCGTGGATGAGGAGATAATCGGCCGCCTCGGACAGCAGGCGGTAGGCCTCGGACCGGTTTCGGATGGAGAGAAAGGCCCGGCTGGGCGTCTCCCTGGTTGATTCGTCGGACCCGGCCGTATCCGAAGCATCCGCCGCCTCGTGTTCGGGAAGCTCATCTTCTTTTTCACTCAAGAACTTATCCGCCAGCCGCTGCACCCCCTCCAGGATTTCCTTGAATCCGGTGAGGGTGGGGGCATCCCGCCCGCACCGGTCCCCCAAAAACCGGTCGAGGCGCTCCAGCCCATCCAATGAGTCGCTGATGTCGTCATAGAGGGTCTCGTAAAAGGACTTGGGGGTGAACATCACGCTGCTCAGAAACCGTGCCCGGGTCACCTTGCCCTCTGATTCGGCTTTGGCGAATGCCTTTTTGTCCTGGCTGGCCAGCTTGTCCAGGGCATTGGCTTGCTCCCAGTCCGCGAAGTCATAAGGATGGGCGTCAACGGTAGTCGGTGCGGTTATTTTTAAAAACTTCAGGCTATAGGCCAGTTTTTCGTTCATCCAGACAAAGGGGGACAGCCGCTCCTCGAAATCCCCGTCGTCGATTTGAGGGTGCAGCACGTCCCAGAATCCCTCGCAGAGGGCGACGATCAGCTTCAGCCCCTCGCGGACCCCGGAAAAACCGTTTTCGTGAAGCAATGCCTCCAGAAGCCAGACCGCGATCTGGATGTCCTTGGTCCGGTTTTCCAGGGCATCGACGCAGAGGGTCCGAAGCGTTTCCCAATCAGCCCGCTTGAGGTCCCGTTGCCAAACCCCGCGGGGCAGGTCGTCCCGCTCCTCGCGACGGGCTTCCTGGATTCGATCGTAGGTCCCTTCGTATCGCAGGAGCTCGCCGGCCGGCGCGTCAGGATGGATGGGCCGGAGCAGCCGGGATTCGTCAACTGTCGGAATGGGTCCGGAATCGGACATCGATCCGCTGGGGGTCATCTCTTCGGTCATGGGGTGGCGTCCTCCGTTTGTCGGGGGCTGAGCTGTCCGAGTGGCGGTGCCGTCTCCGGGAAGGCCGGCATTTGAAGAACTGTTTTGGCATCATCCGGCGTCCGGAGGATGATCCGAATGTAGGCCCGCATCGGCTCGGTCACCTCGGGCCGGTCCGGGTCTCGGGCGGTCCGGGCTTCGACCTTCAAGGTCTGGGGCTTCGGGTCGGTCAGCTCGTCGAAATCGCCCGGCTCCGCGGCAAACCGTCGGAGAAACCGAAGGATGGACCAGCTCCCCGCTTCCGCGACGGTCACGGTCTTGCTCGTCAGGTCGATTTCCGCGCCCTCGCCGGCAAAGACCGGATAATCCCGGCCGTCTTTGGCCCATCGGAGTGTCAGCCGGACGGGCATCCCCAGCTCCCACCGAACCGTTTGGTTATCTCGCCCGTCCGTCAGGGTTTGTTCTCCAACCGTCAGGGACCATTCGATGATCCGGTTGGCTCCCTGCTCATGGTCGCGATTGACCCGGAATTTGACGTCGAGGTCGAAGGTCGGGACGTCCAGGGGTTCGGGGGGGGCGGCCGGGGCCTCGCCTTCGGCGAAAGAGGCCGGCACGGGGGGCTCGATGTAGGGTGCGAAGAGTTCCCGGACCCGAACCATCCGGCTGATGAAGGCGCTCACCGCGACGCCGCCGCCGCTGAATCGGGGGTCATCGGCCCGCCGGTCGGCCGCCAGGACGTTTTCGATCACCGTCAGGTCGTCCCGGAACCGCCGGAAAAAGGATCGGATGGCCTCGGGGTCGGCTTCGCGGTATTCCGAGCCCGCGCCGACGGGAGCAAAGGGAAATCTTCCGGCGAGCTGGCCGTTGAAGGCGGTCCGGATCGCCGCGTACCGTTCGACGACGTTTTCCGTGGCCAGCTCGTCCAGGCGATGGTGAATCATCCGGCGGAGGGCGTTCCGCCGCCGGAGGAAGAGATCCCCGGATCGTTCGGCCAGGGCCGATGGGGGGATCTTTTCGCTGTAGTTGGCGAGAGTGATCTCGTCCATCTCGAAGAGAATGAATTTCTCCAGGGCCGCGATGGGGTTGCCGGGGGTTTTGTTGTCATAAGCGGCCAGATCGTCAATGATCCGGTTCCAGATGAAAGTGATCCCATCGACGGACCGGCCGTCCGGGGTGCCGTGGGCGGTGAGAAAATCGATAAGCGGGGCCGCGTAGGTGTTGGCCAGGTGAGCCACGCGGTCCTTCTGGATGCCGAGGTAATGCTCCAGCTCTTCCCGATCCACGACGTCAAAGGCATTGAGTGACAGCCGTCCTTTGCCGTCCCACCAGCTCAGGTCCCCCCCTCGGACGCTGTAGAAACTTTCCCCGCGCCGGAGGGCGTCCACGCCGGCAAGAAGTGTTGATGCCTGCCAGTGGGCGGCCCGTGCGAGGGATTCGTGGGCCTGGTTGAGCCCGAGCGGGTCGAGGTGATCGAGGAGCTTTTGGATATGGGGCACTGCCGCCTTGAACCGGTCGATCTCCTTGCCGAGGGTCCGTTCCCGAACCCCTTCCATAAGGTTCCGCGTTCCGGGGGTTCGGGCCTGAGCGCGGCTCAGGATATCGAGGATCTTTCCTTCGAGAGTGTCCCGGGTCAGCTTGTCGATGCGGCCCTGGATATCGGATGGAAATTCCCTGAGCTCCTCGTTGCGGAAGGTCTGGTAGGGTTCGAGGAGCTCCGCGGCATCCTGGATCAGGTCGGTGTCCCATTGGAATCGGCCGGTTTCCGGAACGACGACGGATCCGCCGGATGGACGGGGGGCGGCGGCTACGGAGATGAGGTCTTTTTTCAAGAGCTTCCGGATATCGGTCTCGAAGGCCAGGAGTTTGGGCGACAACTCCCGCTGGAGGGCCTCGCCGTCGGATTGGAGAATCGGTCCGATCAGTGGAGCGCCGATCTCCCGGAGCTGCGTCTTGAGGGCCTCGAACGACTCCCGTCCCGATTTTTCGGCATCCAGGCGAAGCTGAGGGCCGAGAAAGATCGATTGGTCCACCGTGAAGAGGATGTCATCGAAAGCCTCGCCAAGGTCGAAGTTATCGCTGAAGACCCAGGCCATGGCGGGGTTGTCTATGAGGGTTCTAAGGCTGTCGATGGATTCGAGGATGGCCTGGATGAGGTCTTTTCCGGCGGTTCCGGTCCGTTCACCCTCGGCAAATGCGGTCATCTGAAGGGACAGGGTCCGCAACCGGGCCGACAAGGGGTTTAACTCAAACAACTGGTGGTAAAGCCGCTCGGTAAGCTTGTTGAAGGTGAAGGTCCGGGCTTTGAACCGGATGGCGGTGGGATCTAAGAACCGGTATTCGCTGTCTTTGAGGGCGTCGTGATAGACCTTGGCATTTTCGTAGAAAGCGGGCGGGAGATTGATGCCGTAGAGGTATTGGATCACGCCGCCGAGGGGGTCGAGGGTCTCGGATTTGCTCAGCCGGTTGTAGCGGTCCACGTTGATTTCGAGCTCCCGGAGCTGCTCGACGAATTCCTTCAGCCGGACAAAGGCCGGGAGGTCCTCCACGGGCACGACGGTATCGCTGGAGGGGGATTGCGTCCGCTGGGTCAGGGACTCGGATTCGAAGATTTCCTTAGTCCGATTGAAGAGGCCGACGTAGAGGGTTTTCAGGATGACCTCGTCGTAGGCGATGGTCAGAACCCGGCGGATGTCGGCGTGGATGTCTGAAAACCAGGATGACGGCAGGAACGGGTAGGTGAGCCCCCGGATGTGGGTCATCCCGTCGAAGAGGTTGCGGGCGGTCCGGTCAAAGGGTGCCCGGGCCGATCGTTCCCGGATCATGCCGAAGAGGGCGAGGGAATCGGCGTCCGTTGTATCGGACTTGAGCCGGGCCACGTCGTCTCCGATCTTCTGGATGACGGGGATCATCTCGGATGTGTCGGTCCGGAGCCGGCTGGAGTTGTGCCAGAGGCCGAGGCCCAGGATGATCAGGAGGAGGACGGCAAGGACCTGGGCGGCAAGGACCTTCCGGTTCCGGGAAAGGAGCTTCCGGCGGGTGGGCCGGGCGATCTCGTGTTCGGGAAAGACCTTTTTGGCCAGGACATCCCGGACGAAGTAAGGGGTGGGGGCGGGGTTTTCCGGCGGGGCCATGCCGGCGTCGCCGCAGAAGTAGATACCCCGAAGGACGAAGGATTCGTGGTAAACGCTTTCGCCGAAAAGGTGGTCCATGTAAACCTGGAGCGGCGTCTGGATCGCCAGAAAGCCGGTGGAGAACTGGAAGAGGCGGTCGGCGCGGTCTGGAGGGGCACCGTCGGTGTAAACCTCGAACTTGGTCCGGTAGAGGTCCCGGTGGATCTCCTCGATGGCTTCGGGAATCCAGTCCGGGGAATACGGGCTGTGGATGGCATAGCCGGAGGACCAGCCGAAGATATGATTCCCCAGCCGTGGCGGCAGCTCCTGGCAGAAGTCGGAAAACCCGGTGATGGCGTCGGATTTGGTGATCAGGACGTAAACCGGGAACCGGATGCCCGTGACCTTCTGGGCGTGCCAGATTTTTTTTCGAATGACGTCGGCCTTTTCGCCGATCCGGTCGAAAAACGGGCTGGTGTCGGCATCGGGTGAGAGGTCCGGGATGACGAGATCGGTGCAGGGGATGGCGAGGATGATGCCGTCGATGGGGCGTTTGGGGCGGTATTTCTGGAGCAGGCGCATCATCCGTTTCCAGGACCGGTGATCCGCCTCGAATCCGCCGTCGGGTCCGTTGGTCTCCCGGAGAACCATGGCTCCGGCGGCATCGAGGACGATCCCCCGCTCGAAGAACCACCAGTTGCAGGGCGACTTGACTTCGGGGCCTTTGCCCAGGGGGCGGCCCATGGGAAGATTGAGGTTGCCGGCATCCAGGAGGGTTGTCTTGCCGGCCCCGGACTCGCCGGCGATGAGAAACCAGGGGATCTGATAGCGGTAGTCCCGGCCCGAGACATTGGTTTTAAGGGTTCGGATGGCTCGGGAAAAGGATCGGCGGAGGGCGATCGCGGAAAAGGCGGCCTTTTCCGGCGGGGTCTCGTCGGGCTCGCCCCCCTCAGCCTCTTCCGGAGCGGCTTCGGCGTCGGCCGCCGCGGCCTGCTTTTTCCGGGCGGAGCGGATGACAAAAAAGACGATGATCCCGATAACCACTGCCGCGACGGCGACTCCGATGAGGAGGGCCGGGGTCGGGTTGAAGATGGCCTGTTTCACCGCCCGGATGATCTCCCTGGATGACTTCCTCAAAATCAGGAGAGGGATGGCGATCAGGCCGGCGATAAAAGCGAGCCAGATTTTTTGTGCTTTACCCATGTTTAGATTTTAGATTTTGGATTTTAGATTTTGGATTTATGGTCACGGGTTTACGGGTTCACACCAATTTCGAGTAAAAATCATCAATCACCAATAGGTTAGAGGGTCCGAATCCGAAGGAGAATGGCATCAACGATTCTGGTCAGGTCGTCCGTCAGGTAAACCCAGAGCCCGTGGGAGACGATCAGGGTCGTCAGCAGGACCGCGCCGATGAGGATGAGCCACCACTTGAGGTAGGGCAGTTGCTCCCCGCCGCCGGTGGTCAGGGTGTGGGTGTATGCTTCGGGGAAGAGCAGCCGGGTTGGCTCGTTGACATCCGGATTTTTCTGAAAGATGAAGGCGAAGAGCTGGCGGCGGTAGTTTTCGATCCGGCCTTCGTCATCCTGGTCCCGGTATTTCCCCCGGAACCCGAGGGAGAGGACCAGGAAGTAAACGGCCGCCATTTCGACGTAAGCCGGGTCGCGCCGTTTGAGGAGCGTTTCGACTTCGGAAAAGATCCGTTCTCCGGCCACGTAAGTCCCGAAGAGCTTGAATTCCAAAAGATTTTCGATCCACTCCCGCTTACCCCGCCAGTCCTTATGGAGAAAGCATTCGTCGGCCAGGGCGGCCATGGCGTACTGGGCTTCCTTATAGAAGGTAACGCCGTATTCCCCGCCGTGGCGCCGGGCCTCGGCCACCTGGCGTTCGAGGATATCGAGAAGCCGGATAAAGATGGGATGGGTGGGCTGCTGTTCGCTCAGGTCGTCGGCGGAAACCCCGGCCTCGGTGATGGCTTCCTTGAAGGTGGCCTCGGCGTCGGTCTGGATTTCCCGGGCCGTATCGGAGGGCGGCCGCCCCTCGCGGTAAAGCTGGGCCTGCTCCTTTTGCCGGATCACCTCGGCGTAGAATTCATGGAGCTGTTTCAGGAGAAATGAGTGGTAAATGTGTCGTTCCTTGGGTTCCATGATGCTCAGGCTATTCCTCGGCCGACTCGGGGTTTTTCACATAGAGCACGATTTCAGCGGGGGCCCGCTCGCCCTCGGGATCGGCATTGTTGATGATATCGAGGGTCTCTTCACGCCGGATGAATTCGGGGTCTCCGGTGATGGAAAAGAGGATGACGTCCCGGGCCGGCATCAGCTCGTCGTGCTGGTCGAGCTTTTTCCGGCCGGCCCCGAGGACCCGTTTGGCCCGCATGAACTCGATGATGGGTTCGGAGCCGATCAGGCATTCGTGAATCCAGGCCGCGATTTCTTTTTCGACCGCCCCGGGCTTGCCTCGAACCCCGATGGTCAGGGTCGGCGTGACCCACTCCGGTTCGAGCTTCAGGCTGAAGACCCCGTTGTCGTATTCAAACGGGATGGCGGTGTGGGATTCGAGGATGCCCTCGTCGATCATCCGGAAGATGTAGCGCCTGGCGCCTTCGAAGGCGGCCCGAGGGTCGTTGTGGTTGTAAGTCCGGAGAATCGGGGGGACCAGGCCGAGCCCGAGGGCGGCCATCTTGCCCACCAACTGGGTCAGCGCGAGATAGACCGTGTAGGGGTGAGCCACCCCCGTGCCGATCACCGCCTCGAAGTGGGACAGGCTGCCGACCATGGCGTGGATGAAGAGCTTGGTCTCGATAATCATGGGGCTTTTGACGGTGGCCGCCGGCGATCCGACCTTCTCCGACAGAAAGACCGCCTTTTCCCGGATTCGGTGGGCGACCTCGCCGCAGATCTCGCCCAAAGGCGATTTGACCGGGACCTGAAGGCAGGGCGGGATGAATTCGGTGAGGGCGAAGGTTTCGTTTTCGTAAGCCACCCGGGCCAGGGGAAAGGCCCGGTATTTCTGGGGCGGCTGATCGGTGATCAGGAGGGTGAGACGGGGGACGAGCCGGGGGATGGACAGATGGGAGTCTCCGGTGTTGTCGTCGGGGACCGGCGGGCTTTCCTCGGAGTCGTAGCGGGCGAGGGTCCCCCGGATGGCGGCCGAGCCCGTCCGGAGTGCCGGGACGGCCAGTTGAACCGTGACCGGCTTTTGTTTCATCTCGTCCTGATACTCGGCAATGTCGATCTCGAGGTGCTTTCCCTCGGCCGGCTCATGGTGGACCACCAGGCCGTCGGGCATTACCGCTTCGAGATCCAGGACCCGGAAGGTGCCGTCCACCAGGAGCCCGTGATCGACCCGCAGCCGTCGGACCCCCCAGTGAAATGGAGCCGCCGCGGAGAGATGGTAGTGAAGGAGCTCCTCGCTCCGGAGGGCCATCTGCTGGAAATGCTGAGGGGCCAGCAACATCCCCTCATGCCATTGAATGGCGGCGGGCAGGTCCTTTGCGTCCGGCATGGTGTCTCCGTTCAGATCAGGGGGCCTCGTCCGCCCGGGGAGCGAAGCCAGTCTTCGTCAGGGTGATGGCGATGTCTTCGAAGGGCTCGAAGCGCAGGCGGTGAGGCCCCTCGGTCTGGTAGTCGGCGAAGAGAATGGCGCCTTCCGCCCGGGCCCGGATGGGGAGCGACTGGGGCGGGACTTCCTGGCCGGGGACCCACTCCCAGGACCAGACATCAAGGTCTTCTCCAACGATGGCGTCCCGCTGAATCTGAGCCCGCTTGTCGAACCACTCCGCCGCCGTGAGGTTCATCAGGCGCTCGAAGAGCTTCTCATCGTAGATCATGACCAGATCAAGGGCGATGGGGCTGTTCTGGTTGGCGTCCTCGGCGATCTCCACGGACAACCGGAGCTTTCCGCCCAGAAGCGCCCTTGTCCGAACCCCGACTCCGCAGGCCGACAGGGAAAGCAGCAGGACCGACACCACCAGCAGGGCGGTGGTTTGCCGGTGGATCGGCTTCCAGGTGAAGAAGCAGCGAGCATACCACTTTAAATGGTATGCCAGGGATAGGTTTGGCATAATCCGTCTTGCTGAATTGGCGATTTTAGAAAGTGGGTAATAACGTCCGGAAGAATAACCGGACAAGGGCAAGTCAATTTTCAGGAAGAACCATGCCATATCTGTTTGTGGGGGTCAACTCATTTTAAACTTGAAAATAAATTAAACCACGAATGATTAAAAGAGCGCTGATGGATGAGGACTGAGTGATGCTATAGACCTCCGAGGTTTCCAAATTTTTTGGAAACCTCGGAGGTCTGATGAGTGGTGAGTCTGGACGAGGGCAGGCACGGGGATTTGCTCCTAATGGGTTATGGGTTATGGGTTATGGGTTATGGGTTATGGGT